>DASUGR010000001.1:0-21801 GCA_036273915.1 Planctomycetota bacterium
GGCCGCACGTCCCCCCGCGCCGCGAATCCCCAACCGCGCGCGCCCGCGTGCGGGGACGCCGCGAGGCTCCCGGTGCCGGCACCCTTGCATATGCACGCAAATGCGGACCCCAACTCCGCACGCGGCGCACGCAAACCACTGCCCCCAAGCCGCTTATGGCGACGGGGGGGCGTACGCGGTACAACGGTGGTAATACTCCTGGCCGGCGAGGGTTTTGAGGATCTGCGCGTTGAGATCGGAGTGGTCGGCCTGCGTCTTGTGCTCCAGGAACGCGCGCCGCACGAGGTCGCCGAGCGGCGACACGTCCACCACGTCGGTCGGCGGCAGCGGCACCGCCCGCCGCGGCATCTCGACGCCCACCGGCCAGCTCATCACGTACACGGGCCGGCCGCCCGCCGCCGCGACGGTCCAGCGGTGGCACGCCTTGTGGTCCGCATGCCCGCTCGCCCCCTCGGGCCCGAACGTGTAGAGCACGTCCGCGCCGAACCGCTCGATGAATCCGCGAACCAGCCGCGTGCCAGCCTCGTCCCCCACCGCGTCGAGTCCGCCGTCCATGAGGCCGGGCGTGAAGAGGTGCGGGATCCCGAGCACGGCCACCGCCCGCCGCAGCTCCTCGCGCCGCACGCGGCCGAGTTCCTCGCGCGAGCAGAGACCGCCGGTGCGCCCCGCCTGCCCGTCCGTCAAGCACAGGATCCCCGCCTTCCCGCCGGCGCGCACGTGCATCGCGAGCGTGCCGCCGAAGATGAACGACTCGTCGTCGGGGTGCGCCAGCACGGCGAGGAGCGTCTTCACCTCGCCCGATTCTCGCATGGGCCGCGTAGGATGTCGCGCGTGACGCCGCGCCGCTCCTGGATCCTCGCCATCCTCTACATGGCGGGACTCTTCGCGCTGTCGTCGGTGCCCGACGATCCCAAGAAGCCGGGGCTTGGCGCGTACTTCCCGCCGCCGCAGTTGCAGAATGCGCTGCACGTCCCCGCGTACGCGGGTCTCTCGTTCCTGATGTGGAGGGGGCTCCGGGGGCCGAAGAAGACGCTCGCGCAGCGGCACGCCCCGCTCCTCGCGGCGGCGCTCGCGACGGTCTACGGCGCGCTCGACGAGGTGCACCAGATGTTCGTGGTCGGGCGCACGCCGTCGGTCACCGACGCGCTCGCGAACGCGCTCGGGGCGTTCGCGGTCGCGGGGTGCGTGCTGCTCCTTTCGCGCCGCGCCCCCGGACCCCCCACTCTTCCCTCGTGATCGCCCAGCGCTCGTGGTCCCGCCACCGGCCGTTGATCTTCAGGTAGCGCGGCGAGACGCCCTCCTTCCTGAATCCCGCGCCCCTCGCGAGCCGCCGCGAGCGCGCGTTGCCGGGCTGGAGGTTCGCCTCGAGCCTGTGGAGCTTGAGCGTGCGGAACGCGTGGCGGAGGACGAGGGCGAGCCCGCGCGCCATGTAGCCCCGGCCGGCGAAGGGCGCGCCGACCCAGTAGCCGAGGAACGCGCTCTGCAGCGGGCCGCGGACGATCTCGCTGATGTTGATGACGCCCAAGATCGCGCCGTCCTCGCGCCGGCAGACGAGGAGGCGGCAGCGGTTGGGCTCGCGGCCGCCGCGCAGGTAGCGGAGGAACCGCTCGCGCGTGTCGGGCGCCGCCATCCACGGACGATGCAGCTTCCGGCTCCGCCGCACGAGATCGGTGAACTCGGCCTCGTCGCGCCGCGCGGGCGCGCGGAGGAAGACGACGCCGTCGCTCGCGACCGGCCGCTGGTCCGCCATCGGGCACAGGATAGCGGAGCAAGCCGCCTCGCAGCCGAAGGATGAGGATATGCGGCCCCTCCTCGTGCTCCTCGCGGCGTACCCGTGGCTCGACGCGACCGACCCGGCCCAGTCCCTCGAGCGGCGCATCCCGCCGCCCACGGGCTTCGCGCGCGTCGAGGCCAACGGCTTCGGCGCGTGGCTGCGCGCGCTGCCGCTGAAGCCGGGGCGGCCGCAGGTCCTCCTCCACGACGGCCGGCCGAAACGCAACCAGGACGCGCATTTCGCCGTCGTCGACCTCGACACGGGCAAGGGCGACCTCCAGCAGTGCGCCGACTGCGTCATCCGCCTGCGCGCCGAGTACCTCTTCGAGAAGCGCGAGAAGATCGCGTTCCGCTTCACGAGCGGCGACCTCTGCGAGTGGAGCCGCTGGGCCGAGGGCTGGCGCCCGGTCGTGTCCGGGAACCGCGTCAGCTGGAAGAAGGGGGGCACGGGGGGCAACGGCTACGCGGAGTTCCGGCGCTACCTTCGCACGGTCTTCACGTACGCGGGCACGCGCTCGCTCGAGAAGGAAACGGAGGGGGCTTCGGGGGCCATCGAGCCCGGCGACATTTTCGTGCACGCGGGGTCGCCCGGCCACGCCGCGCTCGTGCTCGACGTCGCGGAGAAGGACGAGAAGCGCGTGTTCCTGCTCGGCCAGGGCTACATGCCCGCGCAGGACTTCCACGTGCTCAGGAACCCGTCGGACGGGAACCTGTCGCCCTGGTACGCCGCCGACTTCGGCGAGGAGCTGAAGACCCCCGAGTGGACGTTCCGCCGTGACGAGCGACGGAGGTTCCGGGAAGACCGTTGACGGGACCTTCGTGACCGTCCCCGGACCCCCCACGCCTCCTTTCCGGCAACCCCGGCGACTGCGGCACAACCCGCGGAGCCGCGACGTAGTACCTTCGTGCGACGCGTGCTGCTCCTCCTCCTCGCGCTCGCCGGCGCCGGCGGCGCGGACGAGACCGGGCTCCTCTTCGTCGAGCGCGCCGAGGCCGCGGGGATCCGCTTCCGCATGGAGTTCCTCCCCGGCGAGCAGGGCGAGAAGTTCAAGATCAACTTCTACGACCACGGCTGCGGCGTCGCCGCGGTCGACGTCGACGGCGACAGCGACGACGACCTCTACTTCCTGAACCAGCTCGGCGCCAACGCGCTCTACCGCAACAAGGGCGCGGGCGCCTTCGAGGACATCACGACCCCCTCGGTGGCGCTCGACGACCGGATCACCGTCTCCGCCGCGTTCGGCGACGTCGACAACGACGGCGACCAGGACCTCTACGTCACCTCCACCCGCGGCGGGAACGTCTTCCTCAAGAACGACGGCACCGGCCGGTTCGTCGACGCCACGAAGGAGGCCGGGCTCACCTGGGTCGGCCACTCGCAGGGCGCGACCTTCTTCGACGCCGACGGCGACGGCTACCTCGACCTGTTCATCGCCAACACCGCCTCGTGGACGACCGCGAGCTTCGAGCCCGTCGCGAAGTACTACGCGGGCGTCGACACGCTCCTCGACCTCGTGAGGAGCCCGGTCGAGCCGAACGCGTTCTTCCGGAACCGCGGCGACGGCACCTTCGAGAACCGGACCGAGCAGTCCGGGCTCGCGGGCCGCGGCTGGGGGGGCGACACCGCGGTCTTCGACTACGACGGCGACGGCGACAGCGACATCTTCGTCGCCAACATGTTCGGCGGCAGCCACCTCTACCGGAACGACGGCGGCCGCTTCGTCGACGTCACCGACAAGGCGCTCGGGCGCACGCCGTGGGGCGCCGTCGGCTCGAAGGCGTTCGACTACGACGGCGACGGCCGCCTCGACCTGCTGGTCGTCGACATGCACTCGGACATGTGGACGCCCTTCGGCTTCGACCTCGCGAAGGTGGAGCCGAGGCGCAAGTACGGGAAGTTCTTCGGCCCGCTCTGCGACCTGCCGCGCTACCGCGAGAGCGAGAAGATGTTCGCCGAGGTCACGCACATCGACTACCAGAGCACGTTCTTCGGCAACGGGCTTTACCGCGCGCGCGGCGACGGCACCTTCGAGGAGGTGTCCGGGAGCGCCGGCATCGAGACGTTCTGGCCCTGGGGCATCGGCTGCGGGGATTTCGACGACGACGGCTTCGACGACGTGTACCTCGCGTCGGGCATGGGCTACCCGTGGGACTACTGGCGCTCGCCGCTGCTCCGCAACAACGGCAACGGCGGGTTCAAGGACATCGCGGCCGAGGCCGCGCTCGACCCGCCGCCCGGCGGCCCGCTCCTGGGCATCCGCATGAAGGGCCGGGACGCGACGAAGAGCGCGCGGAGCGTCGCGGTCGCCGACTTCGACGGCGACGGCCGCCTCGACCTCGCGGTCAACAACTTCAACGACCGCGCGTTCCTCTACATGAACCGCGGCCCGCAACGCAACTGGATCGGGTTCCGGCTCGAAGGCACGCGCGGCTGCCGCGACGCGACGGGCGCGGTCGTGCGCCTCACGGCCGGCGGCCGCGCGCGCGTCGGCCAGGTGCAGGCGGCGGGCGGCTACCTCGCGCAGTCGTCGCGCGTCGTGCACTTCGGCCTCGGCGACGCGGAGACGGTCGATGGGTGCGAGATCCGCTGGCCGGGCGGCCGGGTGGAGGAGATCGGCTCCCTCGAGATCAACAAGCTGCACAGGATCGTCGAGCCGAAGGAGTAGCGAGAAGCGGAGGGGGTTCCGGGGGACCAGCCGGCGGATGGCGTTCAGCTCTCTCGGGCTGAGCTGCGCGGCTGGGAGCGGCTGCCCAGCGGCACGCGTCAGGACGCGGAGACGACGAGCTCGAGGCGGCGGGCCTCGAGGTACTCGCCGATGTGCGAGATCGCGGCGCGCTGCGAGGCGCCTTCCGTCGCGAACTGCACGCCCATCACGTGGCGGTTGCCTTCGACGCGCGACCAGACCACGCGCGCGACGGCGACCAGCGGGCGCGCCTCGTCCTTGAGGAAGAAGCCGACGTACGTCTCCGCGCCTACCGGCAGCGGGCCGTCGAGCTCGATGCAGGCGCCGCCCTCGGACAGGTCGCGTACCCGGGCGCCCCGCATGGCGGTGCCGCGCGGCACCCCCACGAGGATCGCCTGCAGTTCCTCCTCGACTCGATGATGCTTGCGGCGGTCTAGGGGATCCATCTCGATTGGACTCTATCCCACGGCCTGCCCGCGGGCCCTGCCGTTTTCGGCCGGGCGCCTGCGCGGGAGTGCCTCGTTCCGGGACGGCGCAGGGTCCCGCTCTCAGTCGGGGATCGGGCAGATGACGGCGTAGCCGCGAGTGCGGATGCTCACCTTGCGCGGGGTCCACTCGTCGTCGAGCATCACCACGAACTGGCCGTGCTCGTCCGTCTCCGCGATCGCCGTGCCCGCGCGGGCGGCGGCGCCCACGACCGGGCTCCCCGTCGGGTTCTCCGTCACGCGCCCGTGCAGCGCGCAGAGCGCGGTCCGGTCGCACAGCAGCAGGTCGACGACCAGCCGCTCCCACTTGAAGAGGAGCATCCGGGGCTGGCCCCCGAACCCCCTCGTGCCTCCGGCCCCGTCGGCCGCCGAGTCGTAGCAGAGGCGCGCTTCGAAGATTTCCTGGTCGAGGGTCGCGTTCATCGGGTCACCACTTTCAGGAGATCGACGACGCCGGCGCTGCAAAGACGCCCGCGTGCGTCGTAAGCCGGGTTCACGGAGGCCGCGATCCGGTCGCGGACGCATCCGGGGGGGCTCCGGGGGTCGAGCTCGAGGCAGAGCGCCGCGGCGCCGCTCGCGAGGCCCGCGGAGAACGATGTGCCGCTCCAGACGCCCATCGCGCCGCGCGTCATCGGCCCCTCGAGGTCGACGCCGGGCGCGTACACGGCGAGTTCCTCGCCCCACCCCGCGGTGTTCGAGAACGCCGCGACGGACGCAGTGTCGTCGACGGCGCCGACGCTCACGGTGCGGTCGTCGCCGGCGATGAGGCCGAGCCCGCGCTTGCCGTCGTTGCCGGCGGAGGCGACGACGACCGCGCCGCGCGCGGCGGCCTCGTCGAGCGCCCTCTGCACGTCGGTCGTGTCGAGCAGCGTCGCCGCGCGCGCGGAGATGTTCACGATTCGGGCGCCGCGGTCGAGGGCGAAACGCAGCCCCCTCGCGATCGCGGCGTTCGTGCCGTAGCCCTCGTCGTCCATCACGCGGACCGGAAGGATCATCGCGTCGGGGGCGGCGAGGAGCACCATGCCCGCGACGAAGTTGCCGTGGCCGACCGCGTTGTCCGGGGTGCCCTCGCCGTAGTCGTCGTAGCCGTTCCCGAGGTCGTTCGGGTCGGAATCCATGTCGAGCGTGTCGATGCCGTCGAGGAGGTGGCCGGAGAGCACCGGGTGCGAGAGGTCGAAGCCCGCGTCGAGGACCGCGACGACGACGCCCCTGCCGGTCGCGAAGGCGTGCGCATCGCCCGCGTGGATCATCCGCGCGGCGGCCTGGTCCTCCATCGACGCGCGCATCATGTCGCCGTCGACGACCGCCATGTTCGAGGGGTTGACCTCGCCCGGCGGCAGGACCGTGATCATCAGCCGGTTGACCGTCGTCGTGACGAGCCGGAAGAGGAGACCGGCCGCCGGCGCCGTCCCGGCCACCATGGTCAGGGCGACGAGAATCGCGATACTGCTCCGCCTCATGCAACTGACTCCACCTGCGGCTCCTCGCGGCCGCACGCTGCCGGAACGATCGGGCGACCCACGAGGAAGAAGGGCGCCCAGAAGTAGGGATGGGGCCGCAGCGAACGGATCTCCGCCATGGCCTCGCGGAGCGCGCCCGACGCGCCCCGCCCGTCCCGTAGGTTTCGGTAGAAAGCTTGCATGAACTCGGCGGTCGCGGCGTCGTTCACGCGCCACTGGCTGGCGACGATCGCGCGCGCGCCCGCGCAGAGGAAGCCGCGCAGGAGCCCCATCAGCTCGCCGCCGCGGCTCACGTCCGCGGCGCCGCCCTCGCAGGCGGAGAGCACGACGAGGTCCGCGCGGAGCTCGAGGTCGTAGAGATCGTAGAGGTTGAGCCAGGTGTCGGCGAGGCGCAGCGAGCTGAGCGTCGGCTGCCCCCAGCGGAACATCCCGTGCGTGGCGATGTGCAGGATCGGAGCGTCCGCCGCCTCGCGCAGCCGCGCCAGCGTGGCGCCGGCGCCGAGGTGGACGCGGTCGGTCCCGAGCATCGCGGCGACCGCCCGCGCCTCGCGGTCGATTTCCGGCGCCGCCCGGTCGGCGAGACCGAAGACCGCCGCGCGTCCGCGTGCGGGCGCGCGCCGCCGCGGAAGCTGGTGCACGGCCGCGCTCGGCGCGTAGACGACGTCGAAGCGGTCCGCGACCCATCCGTCCCCCCACGGCAGCGCGTGGAAGGGCACGCGGTGCAGCGGACCGTGGGGCACGACGACGAGGCGGTCCGCGTCGAGGCCGTCCAGCAGCGGCGCGAGCAGCAGGTCGGAGAGGCGGGCGAGGCTCGCGCGCGCCGCGTCGACGGCGAAGGAGTCCTCGGGGGGCTGGGGGGCCTCGAATCGCGCCATGTGGAAGAGGAAGCGCTGCACGAGGACCTCGACGCCGTCCGCCGGCGCCTCCTGCACGACCGCGCGCACCGCGTCCCGCGTCACCGCGAAGCCGACGATCGTCCTCCCGGTGACGAGGTACTCGATCAGCGCGGTCCCCTCCTCGAGCGCGGCCTGGACCGCGCCGAGGCCGGGCGCGGCGCCGGGGCGCGGGCCGCGCGGCGCGCGCGACTCGCGCAGGAGCCCCGCGAGGCGGCGCTCGAGCGCCTCGGCCTCGCGCTGCGTCTCCCGGAGCGCGCGGCCGCTGCGCTGGTCGTCGCCGCGGAACATCCGGTGGTAGAGCGCGTCGAGCCGCTCGCGCAGGTGGCGGATGCGGAGCTCGCCGAACGGCCGGCCGCCGCGCCGGTCGCCGTTCCTCCGGCCGAGCAGGTCGAGGAGCGCGCGCGCCTTCGCTCGCTCGCTGTACTCGAACGCCTCGCCGACCTCGCCGCCGCGGGCGAGCAGCTCCACGACCTCGCCGTAGATGCCCGCGTGGCCGGCGAGGAACGACGCCATGTACTCGTCCGGCGGGACCCCCGCGCGGTCCTCCTCGAGCCGCTCCACGGCCTCGCGGTAGAGCGCGATCGCCTCGCGCGTCTGCCCGCGGGAGAGGCGGATCTTCGCGGCGAGGCGCAAGGCCTCGACGCGGAGCCACGGGGCGAAGAGCGTCCGGCACTCGTCGAGCACGCGGCCCGTGCGGGCGAGCGCCTCGTCGAGACCGCCCTCGCGCGCGGCGAGGCGCGCGAGGAGGAGCTCGACCGACGCCCTCGCGAGCGGCAGCGTCGCCCCCGGAGCCCCCGACGCCTCCCCGGCGAGCGCGCGCGCCTCGGCGGCGCGCCCCATGCCGAGGAGGATGCCCGCGCGCTGGACGACACAGCCGGTGCTCCTGGCCTCGAGGCCGAGCGCCGCGAACGCCTCCTGCGCGGCGCCCAGGTGCGTGAGCGCCTCGTCGTTCCGGCCGAGCGTCTCGGCCGCGGCGCCGAGCAGCTGCTCGGCCTGCGCCCGCTCCTTCGCGAGGCCGATCCGCTCGAAGCGCTCCGCCGCCGCCCGCGCGAGCGCGGCGGCCTCCGCGGGCATGTGGAGGCGCAGGTGGATCTCCGCGCGCTCGAGGTCGATGAGCGCGAGGTGGCGGTCGTCGCTGAGCCGCGCGAACACCTCGCCGGTGCGCGCGTAGCCGCGGAGCGCCGCGTCGTAGCGGCCGCGGAGGAGCTGGAAGTAGGACTCGTTGTAGTCGACCTGCGCGGCGCTGTGCTCGCAGCCGGCGGCGCGGAAGAGGCGCCGCGCCGCCTCGAACGCGCGCTCCGCGGCGCGGAAGCGGTGGACGGCCTCGAGCGCGTTGGCCCGGTTCGCGGCGAGGACGGCGCGGAGGCGGGCGGGGGCGTCGGGGGCGAGGAGCGCGTCCACGCGCGCGTAGTGGCGGAGCGCCTCGCGCGGCCGGTCGAGCCGGTACTCGAGGTCCGCGAGCGCCATGCGGGTGCGGATCTGCGAGCGCCGGTCGGCCTGCGCCTCGAAGTGGGGCAGCACGGCCTCGCCCGCGGCGCGCGCCTCCTCGTACCGCTCGAGGTGGACGAGCGGGTGGATGCGCTGCGCGTCGAGGCGGACGGCCCAGGCGGCGTCGACGCCGCGCGCGGCGCGGACCGCGTTCTCGAGCGCGCGCAGCCCGCGCGCGAAGCGGCTCGACACGACGCACGCGTCCGCGAGGGCGCGGTGGGCGTCCGCCTCGCCGCGCGTGTCCCCGGCGCCCCTCGCGACGACGACGGCGAGGCGCGCGCGCTGAACCGCGTCGGCCGGGCGGGCCCGGACGACCGCGTCGGCCTCGGCGACGAACGCGGCGGCGAGCTCGGGCCCGAAACGGTGACGCATGCTGCGAAGCACCGCGAGCTGCACGCGGTAGCCGGGCTGCCGGAGCACGCGCCGCGCGATCACGCCGGGGGTCGTCCGCCGCCGGTCCTTCATTTCATCCACGTGCCCCGAGACAACCACCGGCACGCCGGGAGGCAAATTCCCGCGTTTTTTCGCTTGGTCCGATTGGTCGCGCGGATGCTGCCGGGGACGCCGGGCTGGCGTCCCGGAACGGGACGCTGCGTCGAATCGGCGCCGAAGGAGACCCCGTGCGCGGATGCCGCCCCCTTCTCGTGCTCGCCCTCCTCTTCCTCCCCGCACGGGCGGCCGCGAACGCGGAGGCGGGCGAGCCGGGTCGCGCGGAGCTGATCCTCGGCGCCGGCCACGGATGGGGCGGCGCGGAGCTCGTTCGCACCGTGGCCGCGATGAACGCGTTCTTCGAGCAGGAGCTCAAGCCCGAGAGACCTTGAAGCAGAGGGGGTCCGGGGGCCGCGGCCCCCCGGACCCCCCCATTTCCGGCCGCGAGGGCTCCGCCGCGGGGACGCCGGGCGCGCCCCCGCGCGGAAGCCGCTCTCATCGGACGGGCGCGTGCTTGCACGTGCCGCACCAGGTGGTCACCGGAGGCATGGAAGCCGCCGTGCCCTGGGCTTGCGCGTACGTGGCTGCGGTCGAAAGGGTCTCCTCCGGCAGGCCGGGATTGACGATCGGATGCCGGAGCATCTCGTGCGCGTCGGCCGGCGCCGGGAGGATGCCGGGCCGGAACACGCCCAGGTAGTGGCTGATCTCGTGGGCGGCCATGACGCCCAGCGTGGACCCGCCGTACGCGTCATACGCCACGACCACGCCGGCGGTGGTCACCTTGCTGTCCCACGACCCGGGCGAGGCGCCCGACTCCGCGGCGACGCCGTAGAGCATCTCGCGCACGAGGAAGAGGTTCAACGTGCGGGCGCCGGGCGTCACCGGGCTCGAGATCGCGAGCATCCGCTCCCTGTCGTCCTCGGTCTGAAGGACGTCGAGGTCGAGATCCATGATGGGCGCGAACGTGATCTTGCCGATTCGGATGCCGTTCGCGCCGAGGGCCGCGTCGACGGTCTTGAGCGTCGTGGCGAGCTTCGCGTCCGCCATCGGGTTCTGGGGGTCGACGAGCCAGATGCCGTTCGCGAGGAACACGCGGAGGTCCACCGTGCCCTCGGTCACCTCGCCGTTGTGGCGCTGCGAGACGGTCGCGCGGACCGTGACGTCGGGCGTCGAGACGGTGCGGTCGCGGAAGCGGAAACGGTAGGTCCCGCCGCCCTCCGCCAGCTGCACCTCGGGCCTTGCGGAGTCGGGCACCTCGACGGTGAGGAAGCCGCGCACGCCGGCCGGACAGCCGGAGAGCCAGTCGAGCGGGCCCTTCAGGTCCGGCGTCTCGTAGACGCGGCCCGCGGGCCCCTCGAAGCCGATGAGGTCGAGGACCGCGTCCGGGCTCCCCCACGCCTCGAGGAAGATGCCGACGGCCTCGGGGCCGACGTCGAGCGTGAGCCAGGGCGATTCGCCGGTCACCGGGTCGAGCGGGAGGGTGCCGTAGTCGACGACGACCTGCGCCGGCACGCCGCCGGCGTCGAGCGTGGCCTCGAGCGGCGCCGGCGCCGCCGAGTGGTGCACGCGGAGGAGCGACGAGTCGTTGCTGTCCGCGGTCGGGGCGTAGGCCATCTTGACGAGGAACGACGCCCCGGGCTGCACGACGGCCGGGAACGCGGCCGGGCCGGCCGCGAACGAGAAGCCGCCCCCCGAGAGCGTCGCCGACGTCAGCGTGACGGGCGTGACGATGCTCGTGTTCTCGACGGCGATGGCGCAGGGGACCGTCTCGCCGAGCGCGGCGTTCCCGAGCACGAGATGGGTCTGGCCGAGCCGCGCAGAGGGCGTCTCGATCTCCGCGTCGAGGCGGAGCGTCACCATGCGCGCCTCCCCGCCGGCCGCGCTCGTGAAGCGGAGCGGGATCGAGCCCTGCTGCATCGCGCTCGCCGCCGCGGGCGGCGGCGTGAACGCGACGATGAGCGCGCACTTCGCCGCGGGCCCGAGCGTCATCGGGAGCGCGCCGGTCGCGAAGGGTCCGCCGGGCGCGCCCGCGAGCTCGACGGTGCCCGCCTCCTCGAACGGCTTCGTGACGACGATCGTCGTCGCGGTCTGCACGTCGCCGCGCACGAGGCCGAGATGAAAGCTCTGCTCGAGAGCGGGCACGGGCCCCGCCGTCTCCGAGCCGCCGCCGCCCCCGCACGCCGCGAGGAGCGCCGCGGAGGCCAAAAGACCCACCCACTTCCTTGCACGCATCGAAGTCCTCCTGAGAGGCCCGACCCGCGCGTCCGTTTTGGAGGCCGCCGGTACAGTCAGCCAGTTCGTATCCCCCCCAGAGCAAGCGGGGGGCCATCAGTTACCACTAGAGGCCCAACGCAACGGCCGACCCGCAAGTTCCGCCTATCAGGCTGATAGTTGGTTGCCGGCAACGGTTCAGGGGCGGCTTGGCGGGCTGACTTCGGTGGCCTTTGGGGGATATCCCCATGCCCTTGGGGCAGCCTCCCCGTCGCCGCGGCGAGCCACTTCCCCTCCTCCCCGTGCCCCTCCACCTCAAGCCCCTTGGGGGTGCCGGCCGAAGTGCGCGCGTGGAGAGGATCCGCGGGTTCGACGGGCTTCGCGCGCTTGCGGCCACGTCCGTCGTGCTCACGCACCTGGGGCTCCTGCGGTGGCTCGGGAAGAGCCCGCTCCGGACGATGGTCGAGGGCGGCCCCGCGGTGCAGCTCTTCTTCGCGCTGTCGGGGTTCCTGATCACGGCGCTCCTGGTGCGCGAGCGGCAGGCGTTCGGCCGCGTGTCGGTCAAGTACTTCTACGCGCGGCGGGCGTGCCGGATCTTCCCGCCGTACTTCGTGCTGCTCGGCGCGGTCGCGGCGCTGCACTTCGCGCTCGCGTACGTGTCGAAGCGCGAAGGGCTCGTGGCGGCGGCGGTGTACCTCTACAACTTCCAGCCGTGGCGGCACTGGGACCCGTTCCTCGGGCACCTGTGGTCGCTCGCGGTCGAGGAGCACTTCTACCTGTTGTGGCCGGTGACGTTCGCGGTCCTGTATCCGCGGCGGAAGCGGGCGCTGGTGACGGGGAGCCTGCTCGTGTGCCTCTTCGCGGTGCTCGTGCAGCTCCGGCTGCCGCCGTGGTTCGCGCGCGACTACGTGCCGCACCGGTGGACGTGCTTCGCGGGGACGAGCATCCTGCTCGGGTGCGTGGCGGCGGTCCTATCGTGCGACACCGAGTACGCGCCGCGGTGGGGCCCGTTGCTGCGGTCGCGCGGGGCGCTGCTACTGGCGGCGCTCTTGTGGGCGAACGGATTCGTGGTGCCGGCGGAGATGCCTCTGGCGTACCACCTGCGCGGGGCGGGGTTCGCGCTCTTGGTGGCGTGGATCTACGGCAACCAGGGCGGGCGGGCGGCGCGGGCGCTCGAGGTGGCGCCCTTGCGGTACGTGGGGACGATCTCGTACGGCGTGTACCTCTATCACGGGCTCTTCGTGACGACGGGGCCGGAGCGGGTGGCGGGGCACGCGTGGCCGCCGGCGCGGTGGCTGGGCGTGCTCTTGCTGGCGGTGGCGGCGCCGGTGTCGTACCGGTTCTTCGAGTCGCGGTTCATCCGTCTCGGGAAGCGGTTCCGGCAGCGGGAGAAGGTCGTTGTCCGCGAGCGCGAGCTCGTCGGCGCGGGGTGATGCGAGGGGGCTCCGGGGGCCGTGCCGTAGGATGGCCCCGAGAATGCGGTACGAGGGCGACATCTACCGGCCGCCGAGCGAGGCGGAGAGCTACATCCTGCAGGCGACGATCGGCTGCTCGTGGAACCATTGCACGTACTGCGACATGTACCGCCGGAAGCAGTTCCGCGTGCGGCCGCTCGAGGAGACCCTCGAGGACGTGACGGAGGCGGGGCGGCTCTACGGCGAGCAGGTGGACAAGGTGTTCGTGGCGGACGGCGACGCGCTCGTGCTGGATCTCGCGACGTGGCGGGCGGTGCTGGACGCGTGCCGGGCTTCGTTCCCGCGGCTGCGGCGGGTGAGCGCGTACGCGACGGCGCGGAACCTCCTCGAGAAGACGCCGGAGGAGCTACGGACGCTGCGCGAGCTCGGCCTCGGGCTCCTGTACATCGGCCCGGAGTCGGGCGACGACCTTGTGCTGAAGCGGATCGCGAAGGGCGCGACGGCAAAGGAGCACGTGGAGGCGGCGCGGAAGGCGCACGAGGCGGGGATGAAGCTGTCCGTGATCTTCCTCTTGGGAGCGGGCGGCGTGGACCGTTCGGCGGAGCACGCGCGGGCGAGTGCCGAGCTGGCGACGGCGATGGACCCGCGTTTCGTGTCGTTGCTGACGCTGACGGTGATCCCGGGGACGCCGCTCGGCCGCCAGGAGGAGCGCGGGGAGTTCAAGGTGCCGGAGATCCCGGAGCTCTTGCGCGAACTGCGGACGTTCATCGCGGAGGCGTCGCCCAGGGACGCGATCTTCCGCACGAACCACGCGAGCAACTGGCTGGCGTTGCAGGGCCGCCTGCCGCGCGACCGAAAAACGATCCTCGAAGCGATCGACGGCGCGCTGGACGGCCGCGTGCCGCTGCGCCCCGACTGGGCGCGGGGCCTGTAGCCGATTCGGGGGGGGCTCCGGGGGCTGCCCCCGGAACCCCCTCAGATGGCCCCGCTCAGGGGAGCCGGACCGGGCGCAGGTGCGCGAGGTGCGGCCCGGTGAGCGTCGTGCTCAGCGCCGTTCCCTGCTGCGAAAGCGCTCCCGTCGTCGGATGGACGAAGAACGACGCGAGGCTGTCGGTCATCAGGTCCTGGTTGGCGACGACGTCGAAGTTCCCGTTCGGGTCGAGCGACGGCACCGGTCCCGCGGCGGGCCCGAACGGAGCCGTCTGGAACGGCGAGATCACGAGGTGGGTGAGCGAGCCGTCCGCGGCGTCGATCCCGTAGCCCGCGATCGACGCGCTGTCGCCCTTGCCCACATAGAGGAACTTGCCGAGCGCGTCGAACGCGATCCTGTTCGGCGCCGGCAGGAGCGGGTCCGTGTCGAGGGGATCGCCCGGCACCGGGTAGTCGGCGATCGTCGTCACGTTGCCGGTGACGCCGATCGAGAACGCCGAGATGCTCTGGCTGGCTTGGTTCGGGACGTAGATGAAGTTGCCCGAGGGGGCGATGGCCGGGGACTGCGGCGCCTCCCCGAGAGGGGCGGTGTTGAGCAGCGTCAGGGAGCCGTTGGCGGCGACGGCGAGGGCGCGCAGCTCGGCAACCGTGCCGCCGCTGGTCACAAAGACGAAATTCCCGGTCGGGTGCACGACGGGCGTCCCCATCTCCCCCGTCCCGACGGTTCCCGTCGGCGGGACGTCGAGCGGGGTTCCGACCTGCACGAGCGTGCCGTCGAGCTGGATGGCGAGGGTGACGATGACGTCACCCGCGAGGGCGACGTAGACGACGTCTTTCGAGCGGTTCGGCACGACGCGGCGGGCGCCGACGTCGGGCAGCGTGACCGTCTGGATGGGCGTGAGGGTGCCATCGGCCTCGATGTGGAACACGAGGAGGTCGGTGCTGTCCTCGTGCGACTGGTAGAGGTAGCTCCCGACGATGGTCGGGCGGTTCGGAAGGCTGTTGACCGTGGACGGGGAGGCAGCCAGCTCGGCGATGGCGCCGGTCGCGGGGTCGACGGAGAGCGCGTGGAGGAGCCCGTCGGTCGGGTTGACCACGTAGCCGAAGAGGCCGTCCTCCGTGAACACGGGGGGCGCGTCGGAGAACGCCCCGTTCTTCAGCGCAACGACGTTGACGGGCGTCAGCACGCCCGTCGCCGGGTCGAGCGTGAACGCCTCCACGGTGGATCCGGCGGGCGCGGCGCCGTTCAGGTCGTCGACGGTCGCGTAGACGAACGTGACGATGCCGAGCAGGTCGAGCGTCTCGTTCAGGGTGGATCCGCCCGAGACGGCGCCGCTGATCGTGCCCTCCGCGGTGATCGCACCGGCCGCGTTGAGGCCGAGGACGTCGATCGTGAAGTTCCCGGTCGTCACGTCGACGAAGGAGAAGTCGACGAGGTCGGCCCCGGCCGGGCGGGGGATCTCCTGGGGCGGGGGCTGGGTGGCGGCGCCGGCCACGGTGAGGGTGGCGCGGAGCTTCGTGGTGTCGGGCGGCAGGTGTCCGCGCGCGCCGTTGATGAAGACGGCGCTCCGGACGTGCACGAGGATCGATCCGCCGGAGTCCGAGCCCGAGCCGTCGCAACCCTGGAGCGCGGCCGCGCAGAGCGCCGCCGCCGCGGCGAAAAGAGCGAGCTTTCTGGTCTTCACGTGTACATCTCCTTGGGCGAGGCCGCCGCCAGCCGCCCGTCCCCGTTCGCCATCCGTTCAGTCCTGTTGATCGGCTCCGGGGCGGAGTTTCCTGACCTCCCCCTGCGGAGGCCGGGCCCCTGCGGGAGCGGCTGGAGGGCCGCTCGCCGCGCGACCGCGAGCGGGTGGGCGAAGCGATCGACGGCGCGCCCGATGGGCGCTCTCAGCGACGATCGGAGGGGGCTCCGGGGGCAGCGCGCCGCCGCGCCCGCGCCGCGGCGGGTCGGCCGCCCGTGGGCGGTGTCGGCCGCGTCCTTGGTGGCCCCTGGCTGCCGCTCTGGGCCAGTCGCCGCGCGACTGCGAGCCAATGCTCGATCCGATCGACGGCGCGCTTCCCGGCCGACGCAGGATCACCACTCCCTTGCTCTCCATCCACTCCCGAATGAGCAGGCAACACTCCTCGATCGGGATGCGATCGCCCCAGAACATCCCTTGGATCGCAGCGTGCGCACGTTTGAGCTCGACCTGTCGCTTCGCGTCCGGGCGGAGGAGTGCGGCCGACGCGCTCGGCAGAGCCCGGATGTCACCAACCTTGGCCATGTCCAAAGCCAGCTCCTCGACGGTCGTCTCGAGGTCCGGCAGGTCCGCCTGCACGCCCGCGGGCATGCCTGGGGGGTTTCGTGTCGCCGTTCCGCATCGAGTCTCTCCGTGGAAGGGGACGATCACGCCTTCCGGGCCTTGGCCTCCCCGGGACGGAGGAGGCCGAAGGCCGCGGCGAGCGCCGCCGCGAGGAAGACGAGTCCCTCGGTGAATCCCCGCCCCTCCCAGACCTTCGCGAGATCGATCGAGAGGAGATTGACCCCGAAGGCGAGCCCCACGGCGGCGATGAGGCCGGTGAGCGCCCCGCGCAGCAGGGTATGGGGGACGGTCCGCTTGCGGGAAGCGCGGTAGCGCGCATAGAGTCCGCCGGCCATGCCGCCGACGACCGCGGCCAGGAGGAACGCGAAGGGGAACACGAGGTCGACCCTCCGGATCTCGCCCTTGAGCCCGGGGTTCACGACGCTGATCTCCGCGGTCCCGAGTCCCGAGGAGAAGAGCCGGGTCGCCCCGTTCCCGCTCCCGTCCATCTTCACGTTCGCGGATTCCAGGGCGCCGGCGCTCGTCGCGAGGTGGACGACCGAGACGGCGGGGTGGTCGGTGGCCACATCCACCGCACAGGACTGGAGCCCGAATCCCTGGATGCGCGCGGGTGCGGCGATGCGGATGACCGGACGCCGGACCGTCACGGACACGGTGACGGCCTCCTCGGGACCTTCGCGGCCGGGAACGACCGTGAGCTCGACCGTGTCGCCGTCGACGGTGTTGGCGGCCAGGGCGGCATCGTAGGGCTCGCCCGTCTTCTCGATCCTGACGCTGTTGGGCGTGAAAGCGCCGACGCTGGCGCGCAGCATGAACCACGCGGGACTCGACAGCTTCCCCGCGCCGGCGCCCTCGCGGCGCACCACGAGCTGCACACGAGCCTCGTAGGGTCCGCGGTCGGGACGGTACTCCACGGCGCCCCCCGCGACGACGAGGAAGGGCACGAGATCGAGCTCCCCGTCCGCGCCGCTGAGCCGGTACGGGAGCCTGCATTCGACGGTCGCTCCCTTCTTCTCCCACGTCGGCTTCTCGGGCAACTTCGCCACGACGACCGCGTTCCGGGCGACTTCGGCGGTCGCGACGTTCAGAAGCTCGCGTTTCCCCGTACTCGAGATCGTGAACACCGCTTCACTGCCGAGACGCCGCTTGATCGCGGTCAGATCCACCCTTCGTTCGGGGGCGGGTTGGGCCGCCGCCCGACTCCCGAAGCACAGGATCGCGCCAAGGATGACGGCAAGTCGCAGCACGTCGTCGCTCCTGCAGCACGACGACGGCGACGCTCGGAAACGGTCCAACGTGGATCGCTGCACTGGGCAGCCTCCCCTCTGTCATCCCCGACTCTGGCTGCGCGTCTCCCTGCTGCCGGACCGCACGCGGTTGTAGCGCCGGCAGGGGAGCGGCGTCAACCCCGCGTCGAGTTCGTGCCGCTGGCAAGCGCGCAAGGCGGCCGCGCAAGGCTACACGGGGCGCACCGTGGCCAGCTCGCGGAAGCGGCAGAGGCCGTTCGCCCAGCGCATCTGCTCCGGCGTGCGGCAGTCGGGCTCCAGGAGCCGCGGCGCGGCGACGAGAATGCTCGCGCACTGCGCGCGGCTCGTCGCCACGTTCAGGCGGTTCGGGTTGAAGAGGAACCCCATGCCGCGCGGGGCGTCGTCCGCGGACGAGCTTGCCATCGAGTAGACGACGACCGGCGCCTCCTGGCCCTGGAACTTGTCCACCGTGCCGACGCGCGCGTTCTCGGGGAGACCGGCCGTGAGCGCGGCGACCTGCGCGTTGTACGGCGCCACGACGAGGATGTCCCTGAGACCGACCGGCGCGACCTTGCCGTGGCGATCCGTCCACGTGACGCCCTCGAGGAGACCCTCCACGATCCTCGCGACCGCCTCGACCTCCTCCGCCGAGCTGTTCTGGTTCCCGCGGTGCTCGACCGGCGCGTAGAAGAGCCCGCTCCCGGCGAAGGGCGTCGCGCCCGCGAGCACCTGGCGCTCAAGGCCCTCGCGCGGCTTCAATCGCCCCTCGTAGTAGAGCTCCGACGTGAACGCGCAGATCCTCGGGTGGAGCCGCCAGGTCGCGTCCAGGAAGAGGCCCGTGTCGTCCGCGATCGTCTCCTTCCCCGCGAGGACGTGAACGAGCGCCGCGACCTCGGCGCCCTCCGGGTGCGCGCCGCGCTGCGGCTGCTCGAGCTGCTGCGGATCGCCCAGGAGCACCAGGTTCCGCGCGCTGCGGGCCGCGCCGAGCGTGTGGGCGAGCGACATCTGCCCCGCCTCGTCCACGAACAGGTAGTCGACCGACTCGACCATGTCGTCCCGCGCCCAGAGCCAGGCGGTGCCGCCGAGGACGCTGCCGGCGTCGAGCGCGGCAAGGGCCTCGGCGTTGTCGGTGACCTCCTCGAGGCCGTCGGGGACGTCCTCGCCCAACTCGCTGACCTTGTGGACGGCCGCGAGCGGCACGCCCTCCTTCCTCGCGGTGCCGAGCGCCTTCTCGAGCAGGTTCCGGATGACCTTGTGGCTCACGGCCGTGACGCCGATGCGTTTCCCCGCGCGCGCGAGGTCCACGATCATCCGCGCGCCGGTGAAGGTCTTGCCCGTGCCCGGCGGCCCCTGGATCGGGAGGACGCCGTGGTCGAGGCTTCGCGCGATCCGGATGGCGGCGTCGACGACGTCCTCGCCGGCGTTTCTGAGGGGCTCCGGGGACGAGAGCCGCGGCGGAAGGCGAAGGAGGAGGTCGCGCGCCGCGCGGAACGGGCCCTTGCCGTCGAGGCCCCGTTCCGCGACGGAGCGCCCGAAGGCGAGAAGCGAAGTGTCGACCGGCTTCGCCCGCACGCGCTCGTCCGCGAACACGGAGAAGGGGTGGAGCGCGGCGGCGGCGCCCGTCTTCTTGATGTCGATCGTGCGGCCCGCCTGGTCGATCGCCACGACCTTCCCCACCTTCGATCCGCCGACCTGGACGACGTCGTTGCCCTCGTCGAGCGCCACCTCCTGGGGCGGGAAGCGGTACCTGTGGATCGGGCACTTCGCCGTGCCCCCCAGCCCCCCCTCGAATCTGAGCCCGATGACGGCCTTGCGCTCGTCCATGAGCTCCTCGTGGCCGAGCTCGTGCATCCTGAAGAACTCCCAGTGCGCGACGTTCTCCTCGCGCCGGAAGTAGTCGAGCATGTGCGCGAGAAGCGGGCTCTGCCCGACCACGCGGTCGAAGACCTCTTGCACATCCGCGGCGCGCTCCGCGACCGCGTCGCTCGGATCGCCGCTCTGTTGCGCCGGCCTCTCGCCCGCCGGCCGGAGCTTCTCGAGCCAGTCGCGGAGCGCGGCGGTCGCGAGGCAGTCGTCCTCGTTGTACGCCTCGACGGCCTTCCGGTCGCGGTCGAGCACTTCGCCCCGGAGCTCGAGCGCGCACGCCACGCGACGGAGCGCCGCCGACGCCTTCGGCAGCTCCACTTCGCGGCGGAACCCGAAGAAGCGCTCGAGCTCCTTCAGCGAGTAGCTCTCGACGCTCGCGCGGAGGCCGCGGCGCACGACCGCGAGAAGGTCCACGAACTTGCCCGCGCGAAGGAGCCGGTCGACGTCCGCTCCGCGGGCCCCGTGCCGGCCCATGAGGCGCTTGATCGCCGCCGGCTCGTAGGGCGAGAAGTGGTAGACGTGCATGCCGGGGTGCTTCCGCCACGTCCCCATGACGAGGTCGACGAGGGCCTCGAACGCGCGGAGTTCCGCGGCGCGGTCGAGTGCCCAGAGCGCGCGATAGCCTTCCTTGGACGCGACGCCGAAGAGGTATTCGAGACCGCCTCCGTCCACGAACGGGTCGGACTCGATGTCGAAGAAGAGGTCGCCCTCGCACGGCTCGGGGAGGCGCGCGAGGCCGAAGCCCGGCTCGGGCGGGAGGAGCTCGTGGAGCGGCTTGCCGGCGCGGCGCCCTTCGAGCTGGATGCGCGCCTGGGCGTGCGCGTTCGCGAACGCCTCGCGGCTCCCGCGTTCCGGCTTCTCGCGGAGCGGCTCCTTGGCGTCGCCGAGCTGCTCGAGGGTGTGGATCCCCTGGCGCTCGAGCTCCGTGATGTGGAGCGAGCGGAGGCCGGCGACGAGGGAGAGGTGGTCGTCCTTGCGCCGGCGCTGGTCGCAGTGCGCCCACCAGCGGCAGATCTCGCAGTGCGGGACCGGATCGGGGTAGGTCGCGGCGGGCGGGCTCGCGAGGACGGTTTCGAGCCGCCGGCGGACGAGGCGGTAGTAGGCGCCGAAGTCCGCGCACCGGAAGGTCTCGCGCGGGAACCCCTCGCCGGGCTTCACGACGTGCATGCGCGCGGGGGCGCGCTCTTGCACGCGCGCGACGAGGTCGGAGTAGAGGCAGAGCTGGAGGACGGTCCCGCCGCGGGTCTCCTGGGCGAGCTTCGTATCGACGACCTCGTAGGACCAGCCGCCGAGGCCGCTCGGCTCGTCGAGGCGGAGGAGCACGTCGGCGCGCCCGCCGACGCGGCCGTCCTTGAGCTCGGCCTGGACGATCGCGCCCGCGCCGGAGCGCATGGCCGCGAGCGTGCGCTCCACGGACGGTGAGTCGCGGAGGTCGGCGACGGTCAGGCCCGTCGCGCGCAGGTGCTCGACGTACGCCTTCTCGTGCGCGAGCCCGCGCTCCTGGAGGAGCTCGAGGGCGGGATCGTGCCACGCGGGCGCCTTGAGCCGTCCCTCCGCGACCGCGCGGTCGAGCTCGGTCAGGTGCGCGCAGGCGAGGTGGTTCGCGAGGTCGCTCGCGGAGAGGAGGAGGTGCGGCCCGTCCGCTCTCACGAGGGAGTCACTCTACCCGATCTGGTCAAGAGGACACGCCATCGCGGCGAACGGAGCGGCCCCGGGCTGGCGCTACCCGAGGAAGACCTTCTCGTTGTGCCAGGCGAGGAGATCGCGATCGGGTCGCTCTTCGGGCCTCGTCGGTTGCCTTACGGGGGATCCGCGCAGGTTGTAATAGACGACCCCGTTGTGCCACTCTTCCTTGAGCTGCCGGCTGACCTCGAACCTGTAGTCAGGCGTGATCGTGACGTAGCCTCTGTCGAAGAGACGATGGATGTCCGTACGGAGGAGCAGCTCGTCCAGAAGCTGGCGTCGTCCGCAAGGCTACCACAATCACGCCCTTCCGAGCGAGGCGGGAGCCCACATTGACGGACGATTGACCCACCCGGATCATGCAAGTCCGTTAGCGAACGGTGGACCACCCACGATTCGAGGCGAGGCACCGCGTGATGAAGGAGCAGGTCGTCTCGATCGGCTCGCTGACGACGTCAATCGTCCACCCGCGCGAGGTCTTCAGGCCCGCGATCCGGGAGGCGGCCGGAGCGATCGTGCTCGTGCACAACCACCCGAGCGGCGATCCCCGGCCGTCCGACGAGGACGTCGCGGTGACCCAGCGGCTCTCCCATGCGGCTGAACTGCTCGGCATCCGCGTGCTCGACCACGTGATCGTCGGTGACGGCGCCTACGCATCCATGGAGGAGGCGGGGCTGCTCTAGTGCCAGCTCAGTCCGCGGAGCGGTAGAACTCCTCCTGAAGGTCACGGCGCTTGCGTTCCCCCCAAGCCTCGATCAGTACATGCACGACGAACGAGGTTACGATCGCCAAGAACGCACCGAGTAACACGGAGAGCCACTCAGGCATGGGGGGCGCTCACGGCCGGCACCTTGAGCCTGGCGTGTACCCTTGCGCTACAGCGTCCTTCCGGGCCATAGGGATCTTGCTCGCGCTCAGGTACGAGCACTCA
>DASUGR010000002.1:0-11645 GCA_036273915.1 Planctomycetota bacterium
CGGCGACGGCACGCCCGAGTACTTCGAGACGCGCGCGCGTCTCTACGAGGCGCTCGCGGCGAAGGACGCCGCCGCGAGCGTCGCCGCGGCGGAGGCGGCCGACGACCCCTTCGCGTGGAACCTCGCGGCGTGGTACCTCCGCTTCGAGGTGGGGGACGCGGTGGCGCCCGCCGCGCGCGCGGGCGAGACGGCCGTGCGCGAGTCGGCCGGGCTCCGGCGCCTCTACCGGGACACGCTCGCGTCCGTCCGCAACGCGCAGGGCCGGCCCGGCGACGCGCTCCGGCTGCTCGACCCCCTCGACCGCGTGCCCGCGCGCCGCCGCGTGGCGAGCCTCTGGCACGAGGTGTTCTTCGCCGAGGCGTACCTCCAGAAGGGCGAGGACACGTCGGCGCGCCACGCGCTCGAGCGTGCCGCCAGGGACCGTCGGGTGCTCCCGTCGCTGCGGAAGAACCCCGCGTTCGCGCGCTTCGAGGACGTCTTCCGCGACGCCGACGAGAGCTTCTTCTACGACGTGCTCTTCGGCCGCGAGGGGGAGTGACCCGCGCGGGTCGTCGCGGCGCGGCGCCGTATGCCCAGAGCCCGAGGAAGAGTGCGCCGGCCACAAGCAGGATACGGAGGGTGGAAGGCCCGGCCAGCCAGGCTCCGGCGTGAAACGCCAACGTGACCCCGCTGAGCAGTAACGCGAACCGCGACCAGCTCCGATATCGCGCGGGCGACGCTACCCGAGTCTCCACGACTCGCCCGGCGCGAGCTCCTTCACCTCGATGCCCTTCGGGCGGAAGCCGCGCGCGTCCTGCACGAGGATCGGGAACGTCCTGTAGTGGATCGGGATCGCCACCTTCGGCGCGATCAACTCCGCCGCGCGCGTCGCGAGCTCGGGGCCCATCGTGTACCGGTCGCCGATCGGGATGCAGGCGATGTCGGGCTTGTAGATCTCGCCGAGCAGCTTCATGTCACCGAAGATCCCCGTGTCGCCGCAGTGGTAGACGGTCTTCCCGCCCATGCGCAGGACGACGCCGCACGGGTTGCCCATGTAGCGGCCGGAGTGCGACGACGAGTGGAACGCCTGCGTGAACGCGACGAAGCCCCACGGCGTCTCCACCTTGCCGCCCGGGTTCATGCCGACGGTCTCGACGCCCTTCCCCTCCTCCATCAGCGTGATCTCGTGGCAGGCGTAGACCGTCGCCTTGTTCCGCTTCGCGATCGTCCACGCGTCGCCGACGTGGTCCTCGTGGCCGTGCGTGAGCACGACCGCGTCGCACGTCACGCCGTCGGGCTTCGTCTTCGCCACCGGGTTGCCGGTGAGGAACGGGTCGATGGCGACCGCGTGCTTCCCGTCGCCGAACACGAACCCCGAGTGGCCGAGGAAACGGATCTCCAACGCCATCGCGTCCTCCCTCGGGCGCGCCCTGTCGCCCCGAGGGGACAGGATACGCTGCCCCCCGGCCCCCCTCAAATCCTTCTGCCAGAGCCACTTGCGCCGTTTCTCCGGGAACGGCACGCCGTTCGTTACTGCGTCCGCACGAGGAAAACAGCCATGAAACCCATCCTTCTTCTCTCCCTCGTCGGCGCGCTCTCGGCCCCGGCGGTCGCGGGCGACATCTCGATCGGCTTCGGCTTTACCGACGGCCACGGCTTCCGCGTCGGCATCGGCTACTCCGACCGCCACGGCCACCGGCCCGCGCGGCGCGAGGTCGTGCACCGGACGTGGGTGCCCGGCCACTACCAGACGCTGGAGCGCAAGGTGTGGGTGCCGGGCGTGCGCGAGACGGTGTGGCAGCCGGCCGAATACGGCTGGAGCCGCGACCGCTGCGGGCGCCGCATCCGCGTCGTCGTGCGCGCAGCCGGCTACGTCGTCGTAGAGCGGCCCGGCTACTACCGGACCGTGTGCGAGCAGGTCTGGGTGCCCGGCCACTACGTCCGCTGCTGACCTTTTCGCGGGCCGCTCCGTTCGCGGGGGCGGCCCGCTTCTTTGGAGCACGACACGAGATCGACGCTTCTCGCCATGCTGCTCGGCGCGCTCGCCGTCCCCGCGGCGGCGGACGTCGACTTCGGCTTCCGGAGGAAGGACAGGCCCCACGTGATCGGCTTCGGCACGCGTTCCCCCGTGAGGCGCGACGGGACCCTCGGGCACTACCGCATCGTGTGCACGAACGTCTGGGTGCCGGGGCGCAGGGAGCGCGTGTGGCGGCCGGCGCGGTACGGCTGGTGCCGAGGCCCTCGCGGTATCCTCGTGCGGCGCCTCGTTCGCGCGGCGGGCTACGTGACCGTCTTCGCGCCGGGCCACTACGAGACCATTCGCACGCGCGTCTGGGTTCCGGGCCGCCACAGGTAGCTATGCGGGGGGGGCCCGGGGGCCGAGGCCCTTGAGGATCCGCGCGACGAGCGTCGGCCCCTCGTAGATGAGGCCCGTGTAGACCTGGACGAGGCTCGCGCCGCTTTGGAGCCGCGCGCGCGCCTCCTCGGGGCTGTCGATCCCGCCGACCGAGACGAGCGGGAGCGTCGTGAGACGGCGCGCCTCCGCGAGCACCTCGCGCGCGCGCGCCGCGAGCGGGCGGCCCGAGAGCCCGCCGTCGAAGCAGACCCCTTCGGGCCGCGCGAGCGTCGTGTTGACGAGCACGAGCCCCGCGGCGTGCGCCGACGTGCACGCGGCGATCGCGTCCTGCAGCTGCCCGTCCTCGAGGTCGGGCGAGAGCTTCACGAACACCGGCGTGCCCCCCGCCGCCGCGACGACGTGGCCGAGCAGCTCCTCGAGGTAGGCCTTCGTCTGGAGGTCGCGGAGGCCCGGCGTGTTGGGCGAGGAGACGTTGACGGTGAAGTAGTCGGCGACCGAGCGCGTGGCGTCGAGCGCGGCGACGTAGTCGTCCGCGGCGCGCGGGAGCGGCGTGTCGCGGTTCTTGCCGAGGTTGATGCCGACGATGTCGCCCCGGAGCTTGTCGCGGCGGATGCGCGCCGCCACCATCGCCGCCCCGTCGCTCGGGAAGCCGAGCGCGTTGCCGATCGCGCGGTGCTTGCCGAAGCGCCAGAGGCGCGGGGGCGGGTTGCCTGGCTGCGGCCGCGGCGTCACGGTGCCGAACTCCACGAAGCCGAACCCGAGCGCGCGCCAGAAGGGCAGCGCGGCGCCGTTCTTGTCGAAACCGGCAGCGAGGCCGACCGGGTTTCCGAACGTGAGCCCGGCGACCCGCACGGAGAGGCCTTGGATCTCCCGGCCGCCGGCGATCTTCGCGAGGCCGCTGCCTCCCGCGCGGGCCGCCCGGAGCGCCCACGCGTGCGCCTTCTCCGGGTCGACGCGGAAGAGGAGCGCCCTGAGGCACGCGTAGGCGATTCCCATGAGCCGCGGCTTGGAGTTTAGGCGATAATCCAACCTTCCCGTGGCAGGCGACACGTACGAGAGCCCGCTGGCCGGCCGCTACGCCGGCGCCGCGATGAAGCGGCTCTGGTCGCCTCTATCCGCCGCGCGCACCTGGCGGAGGCTCTGGCTCTGGCTCGCCGAGGCGGAAAGAGAGCTCGGCCTCGACGTCACCGAGGCCCAGCTCGCCGCGATGCGCGCGCACCTGGACGACGTCGACCTCACGGACATCCGCCGCCGCGAGAAGGAGACGCGCCACGACGTGATGGCGCACCTCCAGGGCTTCGGAGCCCTCTGCCCGGAGGCGAAGCCGATCCTCCACTGGGGCGCGACGAGCGCCTTCGTGCAGGACAACGGCGACCTGATCCTCATGCGGGAGTCGCTGGGCCTCGTCCGCCGCGGCCTCGTCAACGCGCTCCACGCCCTCGCGCGGTTCGCGCGGCAGTGGAAGGACCTGCCCACGCTCGGCTACACGCACCTCCAGCCCGCGCAGCCGACGACGGTCGGCAAGCGCGCGACGCTCTGGGCGCAGGACTTCCTCTTCGACCTCGTCGACGTCGAGCGGGTGATCGAGACGCTGCCCTTCCGCGGCGTGAAGGGCACGACCGGCACGCAGGCCTCCTTCCTCGGCCTCTTCAAGGGCGACCACGAGAAGGTGCGGAAGCTCGACGAGCTGGTCACGCGCAAGGCGGGGTTCCCGCGAAGCGTCGGCGTCTCGGGCCAGACGATCTCGCGGAAGCAGGACGCGCGCGTGGCGGCGGCGCTCTCGGGCGTCGCGCAGTCGGCCGCAAAGTTCGGGAACGACCTCCGCCTCCTCCAGCACATGGGCGAGATCGAGGAGCCGTTCGAGGCGTCCCAGATCGGCTCGTCCGCGATGCCCTACAAGCGGAACCCGATGCGCGCCGAGCGGATCTGCGGCGTCGCCCGGTTCGCGATCGCGGCGGCCCAGAACCCCGCCTACACGGCCGCCACCCAGTGGTTCGAGCGGACGCTTGACGACAGCTCGAACCGCCGCCTCGCGGTGCCGGAGCTCCTCCTCGCAACGGACGGCATCCTCCAGCTGGTCGTCAACGTGGCGGGGGGGCTCGTCGTCCACCCGAAGGTGATCGAGCGGAACCTGCGCCGGGAGCTGCCGTTCCTCGTCACCGAGACGGTGCTCATGGAGGCGGTGCGGGCGGGGGGCGACCGGCAGGACCTGCACGAGAAGATCCGCGTCCATGCGCGAGCGGCGGCGGACCGGCTCAAGGAAGGGGCTCCGGGGAACGACCTCTTTGAACGGCTCGGGAAGGATCCCGCCTTCGCGAAGGTGAAAGAACTGCTAAGGGACGACGCGGATCCGCGCCGATACGTTGGACGCGCGCCGGAGCAGGTCGAGGAGTTCCTGCGCGCCGAGGTCGATCCGGTGCTCGAGGCGCGGGCGGATCTCCTCGGAGGCGTCGGCGAAGTTTCCGTCTGACGCCGAAGAAGGCTCGCGCGCTGCGTATACAATCAGGTCGCCGAGAGAGAGATCCGATGAGCCCGATCGAGTCGCCCCCGCCTCCCCCGGAGCCCCGCCGCGAGATTCGCCGTCCCGGCCCGCACGGCGCCGACGCGCGCAACGCGGAGGACGAGGAGGCCATCGCGCGCGCGTTCCGGCGCGCGGAGAAGGCGTTCGAGGAGGTGCGGCCGGCGCGCGTGCAGGCCGCCGAGGCGGTGACCTCGCTCACGGACGAGTTCCCCGACGATCCGAAGAAGGGCCTCAAGAGCAGCTCGTGCTTCATCGCCACGGCCGCGTACGGCGACGCAGCCGCCCCCGAGGTGGAGGCCCTCCGCCGCTTCCGGGACCGCCACCTGCTCACGAACCGCCCGGGCACGGCCTTCGTGCGCCTCTACTACCGGGTGAGCCCGCCGCTCGCGCGCCTGATCGAGGGCCGGCCCCGCCTCCGGGCGGCCGTCCGGAGGACGCTCGACCTCCTCACCCGCTGCGCCGCCTCCTTCTGACACGCGCGCGCCGAGAGCCCCTTAGACTGGGGCGTCATGGTGCGGAAGCTCGGGGTGGGCCTCGCAGTCCTCGCGGTCGCGGCGGTCCTCGTCCTCTACCTCAACCGCGCCGACGATCCGCGCTCGCGGACGGCCACGTCGCGGCGCGCCACGGCCGCGCCGGTCGCCGAGCCCGACGCGGCCAAGGCCCCCGAAGCCCCCCCTGATGCCGCCGCGAGGGTCGTGCGCATCCTCGTGCACGACACGGAGGGCAAGCCGATCGCCGGTGCCGCCGTCGGCCGCATGGAGGAAGGAAAGCCGGTCGGCGAGCCGGTCAAGACGGGCGCCGACGGCCGCTGCGAGGTGTCGCTCCCCGATCTCGGCTGGTACGTGGTCGACGTGAGCCACCCCGATTTCGTGCGCGGGTGGCTGTGGACCTCCGCCCGGAAGCCGGAGCAGGAGATCGCGCTCCAGCGCGGGACCAGCCTCACGGTCCTCGTGACCGACCCGACGGGGAAGCCGGTCGCGGGCGCCGCGGTGGGGGCCCACTGGGAACGGTCGCGCGGGACCCCGGGCTTCTGGCGATGGTCCGACGCAGGCAACCTCGGCGAGTTCGCGACGGGGGAGGACGGGCGTGCCGCCGTCGGCCCGGTGCCGGCCGCGACGATCGTCGTGAAGGTGGACCATCCGCCCTACGCGCTGCAAGAGAGCGCGTTCGACGTGACCGGGGACGCGCCGGTCGAGCACATGGTCAGGCTCGATCTTGGCGGGATCCTCGTGGGGCGCGTCGTCGGCCCGGGAGGCGAGGGGGTTCCGGGGGCCACGGTCAAGTGCAAGGACCTCGCGCGGCCCCTCGCGACGTCGGGGCCGGGCGGCGACTTCCGGCTCGAGGGTGCTCCTGCCGGCGGCGTGGAGATCGTCGCGGAGGCGGAGGGCTACGGGCCGGGTTTCTTCGGCGCGTCGCTCGGCTGGGGCAACCCGGTGCCGGTGCAGGTCAGGCCGGGCGAGACCGTGACCGGGCTCGAGATCCTCCTGTCGAAGGCCGTCTACGTCGTGGGGGTCGTCGTGGACGAGGAAGGAAAGCCGCTCAAGGACGTGACCGTCTACGCGAGCATCGCCCGCGGCTTCTCGTACGACACCGAGGCGAAATCCCGCGAGGACGGGCGGTTCCGCGCGGGGCCGTTCAGCGTCCGGCAGCCGGGGCGGGTCTGGGCGTGGTTCAACGCTGCTGGATACGCGTTCGAACAGGCGAGCGGCGAGGCCCAGCCTGGCACGGACGTCGATCTCGGCGAGATCAGGGGGACGCGGCGCGCGACCGTCCGCGGCGTCCTCGTGGACGAGGCGGGGGCGCCCGTGGAGGGCCGGGTCCTGATCCAGCTGGGCCAGGGCACCACGGTCGGCACCTCGAAGCCCGACGGCACGTTCGAGATGGAGTCCGTCGGGCCGGGGAAGGTCACGCTGGTCGCAGACCGGCTCGAGGAGCCGAAGCTCAAGTCGGCGCCGCTCGAGATCGAGACCGCGTCGGGCCAGGTGATCGAGGGCCTCGAGATCGTCCTCCATGAGACCAAGGCGATCCGCGGACGCGTCATCATGCCGGACGGCAACCCGAGGCCGGGCGCGACCTTGGGGCTCAGGCTCGCGAGCGGCGGGGGGCCCTCCGTGCGCGTCGGGACGGACCGCGAGGGGAAGTTCACGTTCGACGACCTCGTCGAGGGCGACTACGAGGTCGGCCTCGTCAGTGGCTACGGGTGGGGGGAAGACATGAAGTTCCTCGAGCAGCCGGCGCCGGTGAAGGCCGCGGCGGGCCGGGACGACCTCGAGTTCATCTTCCCCCTCAAGGGTGCGATCGTCGTCGGCAAGGTCGTCGCGAAGCGCGACGGCCGCCCGATCCGGGAGTTCGGCGCGAGCTTCATCCAGTACAAGCTCTTCATCCCGGAGGGCAGCGAGTTCGACAGCTTCACCGACGAGAACGGCGAGTTCCGGCACGAGGTCGACGAGCCGGGGGCGTGGCAGGTGGACATCTCGGCGACCGGCTACGCGGCGCACCGCACGGACCGGTTCAGCCTGGACGCGGGCGAGGTGAAGGACGTCGGCACGATCCGGCTCGGCCCGGGCGGGACGATCGCGGGCCGGGTCGTCGACGCGCAGCAGCAGCCGGTCGCCTACGCGCGCGTGAACATCCTGAACGCCAAGATGCAGACGAACGAGGACGAGCCCTACACGGACGCCGACGGCCGGTTCGAGGTGCCCGGGGTCTCGCCGGGCATGTTCACGGTCTTCGCGGTGTCGCCGCGCCACCCGCTGGGCATGGTCCGGGGCGTGATGGTGAAGGAGGGCGAGAAGGCGGACGTGCAGATCACGTTCGTCGAGGCGGCGCCGCTGACGATCGACGTGCGCGACCCCTCGGGCCAGCCGGTCGAGGGGGCGGCGCTCGACTTCACGTTCCCGGCCGTGGCGCCGCTCACGAGCAAGATGTTCCGCGGCAAGATCCCGCCCGGCTACGGGTCGCACAAGAGCGACGCGGAGGGCACGATCTTCCAGCCCTGCCTCCCCCCGGGAGAGGTCACGATCACGATCGAGGCCGACGGCTTCGAGCCGGTGACCAAGAAACTCGAGCTGAAGCCCGGGGAGTCCAACCGGATCGAGATCCGGCTGCGCCGCAAGAGCTGACCGGCGGTCACGGCCAGCCCGAGGACCCATCGCGGCGTCCCCGCGAGCCGCCGCCGACTGCGCCAGCGCTGGCGCACCCTTTCGAACCTAACTCTCGTAGGGACAGGGGGATGCGGCCTTCCGACAGGTCAACCGTTGCCCTGCGCGAGGAATCTGGCCGATGGATTAGAGGGAACTCATGGATTTTCGTGCCCTCCTCCATCGACTCCTGCAGCCCCTGAAGGGCCGCGAGGACACGGTCGCCGCCGCGGCGATCGCGCTGCTCGCGCTGGTCATCGGCGGCGTCTACCTCTTCGCGCCCGACATCGGAGAGACCCGGGCGGGGCGGACGCTCGCCGGCGACCTCACGCGCGGCTTCGTGATCGCGCTCGGCCCGGCGACGCTCATCGTGATGCTCCTCGCGGGCGTGCACGCGGTCCTCCGCGTGCTCGGGAGGGGCATCGCGCTCACCCCGCCGCGCCTCGCGTCGAGCGTCGCGCTCCTGATCCTCATCCCCTGCCTCTTCGCGCTCCTCGGCTCCCGCCAGGGCGCCGCCGGCGGCGCCGTCGGCCTCCTCGCGCGGGACGCCGTGCTCTTCCTCTTCCCCCCGCTCTTCGCCGTGCCCCTCCTCGCGCTGCTGACGCTCCTCGCGCTCGTCTTCTCGACGGACTGGCTCTTCTACGGAAGGCTGCACCACGCGGCGGTCGCGGTCGCGCCGGCGCCGGTCCGGCGGAAGAAGCCCGCGCGACCCAAGGCCCCGGAGGTGGAGGCGGAGGTCCGGGAGGGACCGGAGGAGGAGGACGAGCAGGCCGAGGAGCTGATCGAGGCTGCGGCCGCGGTCGAGGCCCCTGCCCCCGCGCCCCCTAAGCCTCCGGTGCCGGTGTCGGCCCCGGCCCCGCGGCGCCAGCTCTCCTTCGACGACCCGCCCCCCCGCGCGCGGAAGGCCGCCGGCAAGTCGCCGCTCCCGCCGCTCGAGCTTCTCGAGGAGGCGCAGGTCGTCGACAGCGGGCGCGTCGAGCGCGCGATCCAGGTCAACGCGCAGGTCCTCGAGAAGACGCTGCTCTCGTTCCGGATCGAGGGGCGCGTGGTCGGCTACACGCGCGGGCCCGTGATCACGATGTACGAGATCGCGCTCAAGGAGGGCACGAAGCTCGCGACCGTCGTGACGCGCGCGGACGACCTCGCGATCGCGCTCAAGGCGGAGTCGGTGCGCATCGTCGCGCCGATCCCCGGCAAGAACACGATCGGCGTCGAGGTCCCGAACGTGCTGCGCGACGACGTGCGGCTCCACGGGCTCCTCACGCAGCACGGTTCGCAGGGGGACAAGAAGGCGATCCCGATCTTCCTCGGCAGCGACGCCGCCGGGAACCCGATGGTGGAGGACCTCTCGACCATGCCGCACCTGCTCATCGCGGGCGCGACGGGTAGCGGCAAGAGCGTGTGCATCAACTCGATCATCCTTTCCGTGCTGCTCGCGCGCCGCCCCGACGAGGTCAAGCTGATCCTCATCGACCCGAAGCAGGTGGAGCTCGCGTTCTTCCGCGAGATCCCGCACCTCCTCACCGCGGTCGTGACCGACGCGCGCAAGGCGGCGCAGACGCTCGACTGGGTCGTGAACGAGATGGAGGACCGCTACCGGATCTTCGCGCTCTTCGGCGTGCGCAACATCGCCGCCTACAACCGGCTCGGCGCCAAGCGCGTCCGGGAGCTCGCGAAGGAGCACGACGTCGACGAGCAGAACGCGCCGGAGCACATGCCCTACCTCGTGGTGGTGGTGGACGAGCTCGCGGACCTCATCATGACCGGCCGCAAGGAGGTCGAGAGCAGCATCACGCGGCTCGCGCAGAAGTCGCGCGCCGTCGGCATCCACAGCGTCCTCGCGACGCAGCGGCCCTCGACGGACGTCATCACGGGCCTCATCAAGGCGAACATGCCGAGCCGCATCTCGTTCAAGGTGACGAGCAAGGTCGACTCGCGCGTGGTCCTCGACCAGGGCGGCGCCGACAAGCTGCTCGGCCGGGGCGACATGCTCTTCCTCCCGCCGCGCTCCTTCCACCTCGTGCGCGCGCAGGGCTGCTTCGTCTCCGACCAGGAGGTGAAGGACGTCGTCTCGTTCCTCAGGGAGAACGGGCCGGGCCAGGACCTTCGCGAGCTGATCGTGCGGCACGAGACGCTCGACGACCGCGACCCGAACGAGGTGGACGACCTCTTCGACCACGCGTGCCGGATCGTGCTCGAGCAGAAGCGCGGCTCGGCGTCGCTCCTCCAGCGCGCGCTCCAGATCGGCTACACGCGCGCGTCGCGGCTCGTCGACCTGATGCGCGGCCAGGGCATCATCGGCGAGTTCAAGAACGCGCAGGCGGCCGATGTGCTCGTCACGCTGGAGGAGTACGAGGCGAAGTTCGGAAAAGAGGCCGAGCCGTCCTGAGCGCGCCCTCGATCGAGGTCACGCGCGCGCGGAACGACATGTCGGGATCGGCGCGGAAGCGCGCGTGCATCTCGCGGTGCACCGCGTCCGCCCAGCCCGTCCGCGGCGCGAGCGCGTCGGTGATGCCCAGGAGTGCCGCGAGCACGCGCGTGCGCGCGGGGCGTCGGCCCTCCTCCGCGATGTCGAGGTAGTCGTCGCCGCCCGCGGCGGGCTGCCCGTCCTCGCCGCGGAGCGCCTGGGGAAGGGGCGCGCGGTCGTCGGGATGCGAGAACGCGAGCAGCGCGCCCAGCCCGAGGAGCACGAACACCGCGATCGACGCCGGCTTCTTCGCGTGCGCCGTCGCGGAGATGACGACGAACGCGACGAAGCAGGAGAGCGCTGCGACGGAACAGCCGAGGGAATAGTGCACGACGAAGCCGATCCGCGCGCCCCCGCCGAGCGCGCGGCCGAGGCGCTCCACCCAGCTGGCGAAAAGAAGGCCCCCCTCGAGGCACGGGAGGTACGCGATCCGGGCGGAGATGACCGCGAGGAGGAGGTAGAGGATCCGCTGTCCCTCCTTGGCCTTCCGCCAAGTGAAAATCGCGGGCCCGAGCCAGCCGAGGACGGTAGCCCCGAGAAAGAGGATCCGGAGCCTCAAAACGTACTCCGGAGCCTCCCCGGCGGCGTTCGCGAAGGCCCCTAGGCCCCCCGCAACCACCACAGTGACGAGACACGGTACCACGTACGCCTCTTTGCTGCCGTAACACGCCACAGGACAATCGTTTACGGCGTCCGGGTGCGGACTCGTCGTCCGCACTTATGCACAGCTTATCCGCGACCTCCCACGGACCCGTGGGTAGGATTCCCCGCCATGGTTTCCGCGTACGACGCCGTCCTCGCCAAGATCCGCCCGGGAGACGCCCTCAAGACCCCGGACGACCGCACCGGCAAGCCCTTTTCCATCGCCTCGATCGATCCCGAGGCCGTGGCCGTGAAGACCGCCCGTGGCGGCCGAGTGAAGATCTCGCTTTTCACGTTCGACTCCGCGGTGAAATACCTCGCGGACCTCGGGATCCGCGGCGACCGCTGGCTCGAGACGAAGGACGAGGACTTCCAGATGGTTCTCAACATGGAGAACGACCGCGTGCGCGCCGCGTCGTACGTGCTCGCGATCCTCGAGCGCGCGGGCCTCGTGGAGATCGACGGCCGCCGCCCCAACAAAGTCCGGTTGGTTAACGGTTAACCTGCAAGACGCGCGCAAGTCGCGGTGGGACGCGCACT
>DASUGR010000003.1:0-17274 GCA_036273915.1 Planctomycetota bacterium
CCTGCTCAACCCGACCGGGCCGAACCGCGACGCCTTCATCCGCATCAACGCCTTCTTCAACTACGGCAACGTGGTGGAGGCCGCCCTCGGGCCCTTCGCCCTCATGGACAGCATGGCTGTCCACGTCGCGTTCAACGGATAAGAGACAGCAACAACAGACGCTCGGTCATCCCGCAAGCGCGCCGGCCGGAGCCCAACCCGGCCGGCGCCAGGGGGACCCGGGCAAGTCTTCCCTCGGCGCCGCCACCCCCTCCCAGGGTGGCGGCCCTTTTTTTTGAGGACGGCTCCTCGCGGGCGCTTACCAGTCGGGCCGGTCGTGCTCCCAGCCCTGCTCCCGCAGGCGCCGCCAGCGCGCCTCGTAGATGCAGTCGAAGAGCCAGACGCGGTCGGGGAGCGACGACTCGACGAAGTCGCGGAGATCGTTGATCGCGATCTCCAGATCCACGCGCGGCTCGTCCGAGTAGAGGAGGCGCGCGGTGATCGCGTCGGCTCGCAGCCGCAACTCGTCCGCGGCGCGCCGACCCGGAGGCGGACCTTCGAGGCGCGCGGTCATTTCTCCAAGCGTACCGCTTCCCGCGCGCCGGGAAAGCGCCTCCCCGCTATCGTAGAGCCGCGTGGGCCCCGGACCCCGAGATCTGGCCGTCCGCGCGATGCGGCTGTCGCTCGTCGAGGGCGCGACCTACGCCCTGATGGTCGGCTTCGGCGAGACCTACTTCCTCGCCGACGCCGTCCGCATCGGCGCCACCCGCCTCCAGCAGGGCCTCGTGGTGACGCTCCCCCTCTGCACGGGCGCGCTCGGCTCCGTGGCCTCGCTCGCGCTCCTCGCGCGCGCCCGGAGCCGCAAGCGCATCGTGGTCGCATCCTCCTTCGTCCAGGTCGCGATCCTCGTCGCCCTGGCGCTCAGGGGCGCGCTCTCCCCCACCGTCCTGATCGGCGCCGTGTGCCTCTACCAGGCTTGCGGCCAGGCCACCGGCACGGCGTGGAGCTCGTGGTACGGGGACCTCGTCCCGAAGGGCATCCGCGGGACCTACTTCGCCCGGCGCAACCGCTTCGTGCACCTCTTCACCTGCGCCGGCCTCGTCTCGGCCGGCTTTCTCCTCGAGCGCCTCGAGCCGGGCGCGGCGGGAGAGGTCGTGCACGGAGCGGGCGGCGCCGGCTTCCGCCTCGTCTTCCTGGTCGCCGCGGCGGCCCGGCTCCTCTCCGTGCTGCTCCTGGCCGCGTCGCCGGAGCTTCCCTTCCGGGGCCTGACCGACGCGCCTCAGACGCTTCGCTTCCTCGCGACGTCGCGCGGCTCGCGCGCGTGGCGCCTCCTCGGCACGGGCGCCGCGCTCCAGCTGATGGTCTACATCGCGTCGCCCTACTTCGGCCCCTTCATGCTCAAGGACCTGCGTTTCACCTACCTCGAGTACATGGCGTCGAGCGTGACCGTCGTCTCCACGAAGTTCCTCCTGCTGCCGCTCTGGGGGAGGCTCGTCGACGGCCACGGCTCCCGGCAGGTCTACACGCTCGCCGCGGTCCTCGTCGCCATCGTCCCCCTGCCCTGGCTCTGGGCGAACGGCCTCCTCTGGATCGTGCCCGCGCAGGCGCTGTCCGGCTTCTCCTGGGCGGGCTACGAGGTCGCCTATTTCTCGACGATGCTCGACACGACGACGAAGCGGACGCGCCCCTACCTCTTCGGGCTGCAGAACGTCCTCAACGGCTCCATGCAGCTCCTCGGTGGCCTCCTGGGCGCCGCGCTGCTCGCGGCGGCGCACGGCTCCTTCCGCGTCGTGTTCGCGGCGAGCCTCGTCCTGCGCCTCGCGGTCGCCTTGGTCGCCCCGCGGCTCGTGCCGGCGCCGCGGATGAGCCGCCCCATCGGGCGCAGGGCGCTGTTCCTGAGGATGATCGGGATCCGGGCGCACGGCGGCGCGGTCCACCGCCCGATCGACGACGGGGAGGGGCCCGGGGAGGGGTAGCAAGCTTGCGCTGTCCCCGTTCGCGCCTACGCTGCGGAGCGTGAGACTTCCCCGCCTGCTCCTCCTCGCCCTCCTCGCCGCCTGCAAGAGCAAGGCGCCGCCCCCGGAACCCCCCGATTTCGACCGCCAGCTGGGTGCGGGAGAGCATGCGCTGCGGAAGGTGACGGACCCGAGCCGGGTCCCCATCGGCCCTGCCTACGAGGCGCGCGACGAGCGGCTCTCGACGGCCCTCGAGCGGAGCGAGCGCTGGTTCCTGAAGCCGTCGACGGTCCAGTGGTTCCCGATCGAGGGGATCACCCACGAGCAGGCGGAGGCGAGCGTGCGCGAGATGCGGCGCCTGCTCGACCGCGGGCTCCCGCCGCCCGAGTTCGTCGCGGAGTTCCTGCGGCTCTTCGACGTGTACGAGTCGGTCGGCTACGACGGAAAGGGAACGGTCTACTACACCGGCTACCACTCGCCCGTGTTCAAGGGCAGCCGCACGCGGACGGACACCTACGGGTCGCCGCTCTACGCGCGCCCCAAGGACCTCGTGACCGACGAGAAGACCGGGGAGCCGCTCGGTCGGAAGGGGGCGGACGGCTCGGTCGAGGGACCCTACCCGACGCGGGAGGAGATCGAGTCGAAGGGCATGCTCGAGGGCACCGAGCTCGTGTGGCTCGAGAGCCCGCTCGCGGCGTTCATCATCCACGTGAACGGGTCCGGGAAGATCGAGCTCGACGACGGCTCCGTCATGTACGTCGGCTACCACGGGAAGAACGGCCGCGAGTACAAGAGCCTCGGCCAGATGATGGTCGACGCCGGGATGATGCGTCCGGAGGAGCGCGGGCTCGCCGCGATCCGGCGCGTCTACGCGCAGCAGCCGGCCGCCGTGGAGGCGCTCATGCGGAGAAACGACAGCTTCGTGTTCTTCCGCGAGGCGAACGAGGCCGAGTGGCCGGCGGGGTCGCTCGGCTTCCCCGTGACCGAGATGACCACGCTCGCGACCGACAAGCAGACCTTCCCCCGCGGCGGCCTCGTGCTCGTCGAGACCCACGGGCTCGCCCGCGGCGGCGTGCGAGGCGATATCGTCCGGTTCATGGCCGACCAGGACACCGGCGGGGCGATCCGCGCCCCCGGCCGGGCCGACATCTTCATGGGGATCGGCCCGGACGCCGAGGCCTTGGCAGGCGAGCAGAGGTCGCTCGGTCACCTCTACTATTTCTTCCTGAAGCAGGAGCACCTCCCGCCGCCCGCGGAGCCCTCGACACCGTAGGCCCGGAACACCGACTCGACGTTCGTCCCGTCGGCTCCCTCGCCGAACGGCGTCGGTCCGCGCGGCCCCGCCTGCCCGCCGGTCTCGATCCTCGTGGATAACTCGGGGCAGGCCCAAGGAAACCGCGTTGCCGGATATCGAGTTCCGGTCGGAACTGCCGACGCGGCCCGGGCGTCGGAGCTAGGCACGGGGCGCGCGTCCGGCCCGTCGGGCCCCGCAAGGTCCGCGAGTCGCCATCTGTGGCACACGCGCTCCGTGCTTCGAGAGCCAGGTGATCCTGAACCCCTTCTCCGTCGTCGCCGCGTTCGCGGCGGTCCTCCGCGTCGTCCTCGGACTCCTCCTCCTCCTGGCGGGGATCCTCGCGCTCCGGGCGTGGCGCCGCGCGCGCGGGCGGAACGACGGAAGCGGCGAGGGGCGCTTCTACCTTCTCGTCGCCGCGTCCGCCACGCTGACGATCCTCGCCGTCGTCTCGTGGCCGCTCCTCTACCTCGTGCTCCGGAGCTACGTCCCCCTCTGGCCCGGCGTGATGTGCATCGAGGGCGTGACGCGCATCGGCGAGGGCAGCATCGGCGCGCCGGGCCTCCTCCCCCACCTGCTGCGCGCGCTCGCGGTCACGAAGCCGCTGCTGATCTTCGCGTCCGGCGCGTGGCTCGTGCTCCACCTCGTGAACCGGGGGGACCGGACGGGCGCGCGGACGGGGCGCGTGCTCGCGGCACTCCTCCTCTTCGCGTTCCTCTCGGTCGCCGACGGCGCGATCGAGACCGCCTACCTGTTCCTGCCGAAGCAGGAGAAGACGCTCGCGGCGGGATGCTGCGGGGAGCAGGCCGCCGCCGAGCCGTCGCGCGGCGGATCGCTCCCGGTCGTCGCGTCGGACGCGGGGGGAAGGACCCTCGTGTCGGCGGCGTTCCTCGCGACCGGGGCCCTTCTTGTGCTCGCGCTCACCGCGGCGATCCGTCGCGGCGGCGCGTGGCTGGCCGTCTCGCTCGTGGGCGCGCTGCTCTCGCTGCCGATCGGCCTCGTCTTCCTCGTCGACGTGGCGGCGCCGGGGTTCCTCCACCTGCCCTACCACCACTGCGTCTACTGCCTCGCCCGCTGGATGCCGGAGACCCTCGTCGGGGTCCTGCTCTACGTGCTCGGCGCGTTCGGCGCGGGCTGGGCCTTCGCCGCCCGCCGGCCCGGGAAGGGAGGGGGCGCGGGGGAGGGGGTATCGGTGCCCCTCCTCCGGATGGCCCGTTTCTCCTACCTGGGCGCGCTGCTGATGGCGGCCGTCATGCTGGGGAACGCGTGAGGATCAGGCGCCACATTCCCACGGCGTTCGCGCTCCTCTGCATCGCCGCCCTGCCGCTCGTGGCCGGGCGGCTGCGCGGGCACGTGGACCGGTGCGAGGTGGACGGGGTCGCGCTCGACCCCGCCTTCCGGGTCCGCATCGAGGAGAAGGATGGCACGATGCACGCCTTCTGCGGGATCACCTGCGCGGAGGCCTGGATCAGGCGGAAGAGCCTCGTGTCGGGCAGCGTGCTCGTGACCGACGGCGTGTCGGGCAACGAGGTCGACGCCCGGTCGGCGTGGTTCGTCCGCACGTTCGGCAACCGGACCGACGGCGCGCCCGACGCGATCCGGGTCTTCGCGCGGCATGAGGACGCGGACCGGCACGCGCGCGCCCACGGCGGGGAGATCCTCGTCGGAGCGGACCGTCCGTTCGTGGGCCTTCGGGAGGGACATGCGGAGAACTGAGATGTCTCGCGGCGCGCCGCTTCGCGCCGCCGCGACCCTGCTGCTGGCGCTCGTCGCCGCGTGCGGCGACCACGGGGACGCTCCGAAAGCCGCCGCCGCCGCATCGGGCCCCGGCGGCTTCGAGGAGCGCGGCGAGGCCATGGGGATCCGTTTCCGGATGGCGTTCCTCCCGCGCGAACAGGGCGAGAAGTTCAAGATCAACTTCTACGACCACGGGTGCGGCGTCGCCGCGGGCGACATTGACGGCGACGGCGACGACGACCTCTACTTCCTCAACCAGCTCGGGCCGAACGCGCTCTACCGCAACAACGGCGATGGCACGTTCTCGGACGTCACGGAGACGGCCGGGCTCGCGCTGGACGACCGCATCTCGGTCTCGGCCGCCTTCAACGACGTGGACAACGACGGGGACGAGGACCTGTTCGTCACGTCGACGCGGGGCGGGAACGCGTTCTTCCGGAACGACGGCAAGGGCCGCTTCACGGACGCGACGAAGGAGGCGGGGCTCAGCTGGGTCGGCCACTCGCAGGGCGGGACCTTCTTCGACGCCGACGGGGACGGGGATCTCGATCTGCTCCTGTCGAACACGGCGAAGTGGACGACCGACACGTTCGAGCCGATCGCGAAGTACTACACGGGAGGAAGCACGCTCGTGCAGCTCTTCGACAGCGAGGTGGAGTACAACGTCTTCTACCGGAACAAGGGGGACGGCACGTTCGCGATCGAGCAGGTCGGTCTCGACGGCGCCGGCTGGGGCGGCGACTGCGCTGTCCTCGACTACGACGACGACGGGGACCAGGACATCCTCGTGGCGAACATGTTCGGCGGGAGCCATCTCTACCGCAACGACGGCAAGGGGCGGTTCGAGAACGTCACGGCCGCGAGCATGGGGCGCACGCCGTGGGGCGCGGTCGCCGCGAAAGTCCTCGACTACGACGGGGACGGGCTGCTCGACGTCTACATCGTCGACATGCACTCGGACATGTGGACGGGCTTCGACTACGACCTGTCGCAGGTGCAGCCGGAGCGGAAGTACGTGAAGTTCTTCGGGCCCTACCTCGACGACCCCGCCTTCCGCGCGCAGCGGCGCGAGGAGCTCTTCGCGGAGAAGGCGAAGCTGCCTTACGGGACGACCTTCTTCGGCAACGGCCTCTACCGGAACCTCGGGAACGGGAAGTTCGAGGAGGTCTCGGCGAAGGCGCACGCGGAGACGTTCTGGCCCTGGGGCATGGGCGTCGCGGACTTCGACGACGACGGGTACGAGGACGTCTTCCTCGCGTCGGGGATGGGCTATCCCTGGGAGTTCTGGCCCAACGCGTACCTCGCGAACAACGGCGACGGCACCTTCACCGAGCGGGCGAGGGACGTCGGCCTCGATCCGCCGCCCGGCGGGCCGCTGCTCGGCGTCCGCATGGGCAAGCGCGAGGCGACGAAGAGCAGCCGCGCCTGCGCGGTCACGGATCTCGACGGCGACGGGCGGATGGACCTCGTGGTCAACAACTTCAACGACCGCGCCCACGTCTTCATGAACCGGATGCCCGGGCGCAACTGGATCGGGTTCCGCCTCACGGGCACGACGTCGAACCGCGACGCGGTCGGCGCGGTGCTCCGGCTGCACGCGGGCGGGCGCACGAGGATCGCCCAGGTGCAGGCGGCCGGCGGCTACCTGTCGCAGTCCACGAAGACGGTCCACTTCGGGCTCGGCGACGTCGCGTCGGCGGACTCGTGCGAGATCCGCTGGCCGGACGGCCGCGTCCAGACGATCGAGGGGCCCGCGATCAACCGCGTGCACGCGATCGTCGAGCCGAAGCCGTGATGCGCAGCGGCCGTGGCCCCGCGCTCCTGCTCGCGACCGCGATCGCGCTGCCGCTGCTGGCCGCGTGCGTGGTCGCCGCGAGCGGCCCCCGCGCCACGGCGCGGGAAGACGCCGCGACGTTCCAGGGCGTCCTTGGGGGGCTCGGCCTCGGCGCGGCGGTCGACCTCTCGGGCTGCGCCGCGTGCTTCGACCCGAGGGACGGGAGCGCGTGTTCAGGGCGCCATGAGCCGGTGCCCTTGGGCTCGTTCTTCTGCCCGGCGCACTCCGGCGGGTAGGACGTGGAGGGGGTCCGGGGGCGCGGCGGAAGGGGACGCGGGGGCGGATAGCCTAGGGGCGGCGATGCGGAAGCTCGTTGCGATCGCGCGCACCGGCCTCGTGGCGGTGCTCCTCCACCCCCTGCGGAGCGGCGCGACGCTCTTCTGCCTCGTGGCGGTGCTCACGCCGTACGTCGCGGGCGTGGGCGTCGCGCGCGGCCTCGCCGACGCCGCGGAGACGTCCGTCCGGATGGGCGCCGACGTCTACGTCACGGGCGTGCGGTTCGGCCGGCCCGCGCCGGTCCCGCTCACGCTCCTCGACGCCGTGCGGGGCGTGCCGGGGGTGCGCGAGGCGTTCCCGCGCATCGTCGGCGAGATCGCGCTCGGGAGCGACCACGTGCCGGCGGTCGTCGTGGGGATCCCGGCGGACCGCGTGCCCTCCGCGGCGCGGTTCGTCGACGGCCGGATGTTCGCCAGCGGCGCCGGCAACGAGCTGGTCCTCGGCGCGAAGCTGGCGCGGAAGCTCTCGGTCGAGGTCGGCGCGCGCATCCCGCCCTTCTACCGGAACCGCTCGGGCGAGCGCGTGTCGAAGGTGGTCGGCATCTTCCGGGCCGACCTCCCCTTGTGGGAGGCGAACCTCGTCTTCTGCTCGTTCGAGACCGCCGCACAGCTCTTCGACCAGGAGGGGTTCGCGACGAGCCTGCTCGTCCGCTGCGAGCCCGGCTACCGCGACTCCGTCGTGGCCGCGCTGCGCCGGCTCCCCGCCGTGGCGCCCTCCGGCACGGAGGCGGGCCCCGTCACGCCGATCGTCACGACGCGCGACGACCTCCGGGCACTCCTCCCGCGCGGCATGGCCCACCTCGAGGGGATCTTCCAGGTCCACTTCGTGCTCGCGTTCGCGGTGGGCATCCCCCTGCTCATGGTCGCGGCAGGCCTCGGCCTCTCGGGGCGCCGGCGGGAGGCCGCGCTGCTCAAGGCCACCGGCTGGATGACGGACGAGGTGCTCCTCCAGGGCCTGGTGGAGAGCCTCGTCCTCGCGCTCGTCGGCGCGTCGACCGCCGTGCTCCTCGCGTGGGCCTGGCTCGACGTCTTCAACGCGCGCGGCATCGCCGGCATCTTCCTCCCGGGCGCCGGCTGGGCGCCCGCGTTCCGCGTCCCCTTCCGCCTCGCGCCGGTGCCGGCGCTCCTGGGCTTCGCCGTCTCGTTCGCGATCGTCTCCACGGGAACCCTCTACTCGACCTGGCGGGCGGCCACCGCCGAGCCCGCGATGGCGCTCCGGTGAACCCGCTCTTCGAGGCCCGGGACGTCCGCCGCGTCTTCCGCTCGGCCGCGGGCGACGTGCGGGCGCTGGACGGCGTCTCGGTCGCCGTCCCGCGCGGCGCCTTCCTCGCGATCACCGGGCCGTCGGGGAAGGGGAAGACGACCTTGCTCGCGCTCCTCGGCGCGCTCGACCGCCCCACCTCGGGGCTCGTGCTCTTCGACGGGGAGGATCTGGGAGGCGCCTCGGAACCCCATCGCGCGCGCGTGCGGCGCCGCTTGGGGATCGTGTTCCAGGCCTCGCCGATGATCGAGCGGCTGCCGCTCTGGGAGAACGTCACGTACCCGCTCGTCCCGCGCGGCGTGCGGACGCGCGAGCGGAGGCGCCTCGCCGCGGCGCTTCTCGAACGGGTGGGGATCACCGGCCGCGACGCGGCGCGGCCCGAGGAGCTGTCGGGCGGCGAGCGCCAGCGGCTCGGCATCGCGCGCGCGCTCGCCGGGAAGCCCGAGGCGATCCTCGCCGACGAGCCGACGTCGGATCTCGACCGGGCGACGGCCGAGGCCGTCGTCGGGCTCTTCCGCGAGCTCCACGCGGCGGGCCGGACCGTCGTGGTCGCGACCCACGACCCGGTCCTCGAGGCGATGGCGACGGATACCCTGCGCCTCGGCTGAGGGCCGTCGCGGGTCCCCGCCCCCCCCGCGCCCCCTCACCCCCCCTTCTGCTACGCTCGCCCGCGATGAGGTTTCTCGCGCTCCTGCTCCTCGCGACCGCCGCGTTCGCGGACGACTCCTGGGACCGCGCGCTCCGAAGCGGCGTCCTCCGGTGGGGCGCGGACGAGGAGGGCGGCGGACCCTACGTCTTCCGCGACGACGACGAGCGGCTGACCGGCTTCGAGGTCGACCTCGCCGACGCCATCGGCCGCTACCTCGGCGTCAAGATGGAGTTCGTGCAGGGGCAGTGGGACCGGCTGCCCGACATGCTGCGCGCCGACAAGATCGACGTCGTGCTCAACGGGTACGAGTGGACGCCCGACCGCGTGCTCGCGATGGAGGCGACCGCCCCCTACTACGTCTACGCGCTCCAGCTCCTCGCGCGGAAGGGCGCGCTCGGGTCGTGGGACGAGTTGAGGACGGGCGCGACGAGGAAGGTCGGCTGCCTCACGGGCTCGGCCGCGCACGAGCTGATGGAGAAGCTCGCGGAGGAGGGCGCGCCCATCGAGGTCGTCGGCTACGACGGCAACACCGACGCGATGAAGCACGTGGAGACGGGGAACCTCGACGCGACGCTCCAGGACACGCCGATCGCGAGCTTCTACGCGCCGCACTTCCCCGCGCTCGTGCCGGTCGGCGACCCGGTCGCGCCGGGCTATTACGTGATGTACGCGCGCGAGGGCGACCACCGGCTCGTCAACCGCCTGAACGAAGCGCTGATCGTCCTCTTCCGCAACGGCGAGCTCGAACGCATCTACGCGAAGTACGGGATGTGGACGAAGGAGCAGGGACAACTCGCGACGATCCTCGAGACCGGGCGCTTCTTCGGGTTCCAGAAGGCCGCGCTCTCCGAGGCGGCCGCGCGCGGCGAGGCGACCGCCGAGGAGGTCCGGATCGGCGAGCGCAAGCGGGGGTGGGCCGTCGTGACCGGCTACGGCATGCAGCTCGTGCGCGCCGCGGGCATCACGGTCGTCCTGTCGCTCCTCTCGTTCCCGCTCGCCGTCGCCGCGGGGATCCTCATCGCGCTCGGACGCCTGTACGGCCCGCGCTGGCTCCGGCCGCCGCTCGCCTTCTACGTCGAGTTCCTGCGCGGCACGCCGCTCATGCTCCAGCTCTATTTCATCTTCTTCTTCCTGCCGGAGCTCGGCGTGAACATCCCCGCGTTCGCCTGCGCGATCCTCGGGCTCGCGATCAACTACTCGGCCTACGAGTCGGAGATCTACCGCGCGGGGATCCTCGCGATCCCGAGGGGCCAGATGGAGGCCGCGCTCTCGCTCGGCATGCCGCGCCGGACGGCGCTGCGGCGGATCGTGGTGCCGCAGGCCGCGCGCATCGTCGTGCCGCCGGTGGTCAACGACTTCATCGCGCTGTTCAAGGACACGTCGGTCTGCTCGGTCGTGACGATCATCGAGCTGACCAAGCGCTTCTCGGTCCTCTCGCAGAGCACGCAGGCGACCGTCGAGCTGATGCTCCTGACCGGCGCGCTCTACCTCCTCATGAGCTACCCGCTCTCGATCGTGTCGCGACGGCTCGAGCAGCGACTGGAGGCCGCATGATCTCGGTCGAAGGCCTCGTCAAGCGCTTCGGGCGCCGGGAGATCCTCTCCGGCATCACGCTCTCCGTCGAGACGGGCGAGGTGGCGGCCGTCATCGGCCCGTCGGGCGGCGGCAAGAGCACGTTCCTGCGCTGCCTCAACGGCCTCGAGACCTTCGACGCCGGCAAGGTGAGCGTCTGCGGCCACGCGCTCGGGCCGCACGCGCACGACCCGCGGATGCTCCGGGAGGTGCGCCGTTCGGTCGGGTTCGTCTTCCAGCAGTTCAACCTGTTCCCGCACAAGACCGCGCTCGGGAACTGCGTCGAGGCGCCCGTGCAGGTGCTCCGGGAACCGCGCGACGCGGCGGTCGCGCGCGCCCGCGAGATGCTCCAGCGGGTGGGGCTCGCGGGGAGGGAGGACGCCTACCCGCGGAACCTCTCGGGCGGCGAGCAGCAGCGCGTGGCGATCGCGCGCGCGCTGCTGATGCGGCCGAAGGCGATCCTCTTCGACGAGCCGACGTCCGCGCTCGACCCCGTGATGGCCGCCGAGGTGCTCGGCGTGATGACCGGGCTCGCGAGGGAGGGCCAGACGATGATCGTCGTGACCCACTCCATGCACTTCGCGAGGAACGTGGCGAGGAACGTCCACGTCTTCGCGGGCGGCCGCGTGGTGGAGGCGGGGCCGCCGGCGCGGGTCTTTTCGGACCCGCAGCACGAGACGACGCGTTCCTTCCTGCGCGAGGCGGGCGTGCAGGCGACCTGACGCCCCCCGTGCCCCCCTACTTCCGCTTCTTCTTGGGCGTCGCCTTCTGCTTCGTGGCCTTCTTCCTGGCCTTCTTCCCGGCCGGCTTCGCCGCGGTGCCGTAGCTGGTCGCGCCGCACCAGTCGACGACGACGGCGGGCTGGTCGCCGACGACCCAGGCGTCGTGGCCCGACGGCAGCGCGCTCACGTCGCCGGGCCCCGCGACGAACTCGGTGCCGTCGTCCATGCGGATCGCGAGGTGCCCCGCCACGTGGTACTGGAAGTGCGGCGCCTCGCAGCTCTTCGTCTTCGCGATCGGCATCACGTCGTTGGACCAGCGCCAGCCGGGGTAGAACACGAACCGCCCGACGACGCCGCCGGCGATCTTCACGATGTCCGCGTGGCCGTTGGGGAACGAACGACGCTCGTCCGGCTGCTCGAACCGCTTGTACTCCGCGCTCGCCATGAACTCCTCCGTCGCGGCGTCCGCCGCGATGGAGAAGTATAGGGGGTCCGGGGGCCGGCGCGAATCCGCCGATCAGGAAACCGCGAAGCCCTTGGCGCCCGGAGGATCCGCGAGACCGCCGATCCGCCCCCGCGGGCCCCTACTTGAACGTGTCGACGAGGAAGGGCTCGGTCAGGGCCTCGATCTGCACGGCCTTCTCGCCCCTCCGCTCGAAGCACGGGACAAAGAGCCGGAGGATCCCGTCCGGGAGCGCCGGCAGCGCGATCTCCCGCTCGCCGCCCGGCGCGACCGTCACCTCCTCGAGGCCCGTGCCGCAGAAGCCGCCGGCGAACGCCTCAAAGGCCCGCCCCGTCCACTGCTGCGCCGTCGCCATCGCATCGAGCGGCTGGTCCTTCCGGTCGCCGCCGTACGCCCAGAGGCCGATCGGCGTCTTCCGGCGGTTCACGAGCACGCCCACGCCCGGCGCCTTCACGCGGAACTCGACCCCCTCGGGGCCCTTCCACGCCTTCTTCGCCTCCTCGAGCGACGTGTCGAGCACCTCGAAACTCGCCGGCTCGGAGGTCCCGCCGCCGGACACGCGCAGCGTGTACTTCCCGGGCGGGAGCCGCCCGAACGCGTGCCGGAGGTCGCCGCTCACGAACCACGCGTACTCGGACGGCGGGAGCTCCTTCGGCCCCTTGTACGCGACGGCCTCCTTCGGCAGCGGCTTCCTCGCCGCGGGCTTCCCCTCCTGCTCGAGGATCAGCTCGAGCGCCGGGCGCTCGCCCTCCGCCTCGAACGCGAGGCTCCCCTTCGAGACGTTCCGGAGCTGCGCGGAGAACTCCACCGGCGCGTACTTCGACACGGTGGCCACCTGCACGTGCCACGTGAGATCGTCCGCCGCCGCGAGGGGAAGGGGGAGGAGCGCGAGGAGGGGGAGGTACCGCATGCACCCTTGGACGGGATCTCGCGCCGCGGGTTCCCGGGACCCTCCTATTTCCTGCTCCAGACGTGCCTTCTCCCGTCGGAGTCGTAGGTCGTGAGGTCGCCGTCCGTGAGCACGTAGCGCACGGAAGCCTTCGAGGCCCCCGCCGTCGTGTGGAGGTAGGAGCCCTCGACCCTCCACTCGCCCTTCTCGGCGCCGCGCTCGAACGTGCCGTCGACGTTGAGCATGAGGACCACGAGCCCGTCGTCGCTCGTCCAGCGGCCGACGATCTTCGGGTCGATCGCGCCCCGCGCCTCGATCTCGGATGACCGGGTGAGGCGGAGCGGCACCTTCTGGCCGGAGACGACGTAGGTGTAGGTCCAGTCGATCGTGTCCCCGTCGATCGTCGCGTCGAAGGGCACCTCGACGCCCATCACGGGGTGGCGCGTCTTCCCCTTCGCGGTCTTACCCTCGTAGGTGCCCGTGACCTGCGCGCGCACGCCGCCGAGCTGCATGGCGCCCGTGAGCGTGCCCTTCTCCGCCTTGAGCACGAGCGTCACGCGATCGCCCTGGTAGCTCCCCGTGAACACGCCTTCGAAGCCCTTGTCCTTCCGGGCGCAGGCGGCGAGGAGGAGCAGCGCGGCGACGCGGATCTTGCGCAACCCCGAGAACGTAGCCGATGGCGCACCGCTGTCTACGGGCTTCCGGCGACGCCCGCCGCCCCCCGGCCCCCCCCCCGATCCCGTCGATTCCCTTGGACATCCCCGCCGCCAAGGCCGGTCGGGAGTCTCAATCCGCCCGCGAAAGATCTCCTGCGGGGTGGACCGCGGGAGCATTGCTGGGATGATCGAGGGTGGAGTGGCCGGCGGGACCCCGCTGCCGGCGGAGGGTAGTGATGATACGAGCCGTTCGGGGGGCCGCCCTGGTGGCCTTGTTCCTGCTTCTTGTCCATGCGTGCGGCGCCGGCGGCAGCAGCGCCCTGCAGTTCGTCGTGCCGCCTGCCGGCTCCGTGATCGACGCGCCCCTGAGGCTCGCGGTCGTGGGCTCCGGGATCGCGCACGCGACGTTCGACGTCGACGGGACGGTCGTCGGCGAGGTGTCCGCGCCGCCGTTCGAGTGGATGCTCGATCCGCTCGACTACTCCGGCTCGCACGTCGTGACGATCGTCGCGGCGCGCGACGACGGCGACCACGCGATGTCGGTGACCCTGAACTTCGCGGGCGTGGTCTTCCTCACGCCGGCGGACGGCGCGGTCGTGACGAAGCCGACGTCGCTGGCGGCGGACGGCGCGACGATCACGTCGGTTGAGTTCAAGCTCGACGGCGCGACGATGCTCCTCGACACGTCGGCGCCGTTCTCGTGGGTGCTCGACCCGGCGGCCGTCGCCGACGGCAGCCACGACGTCTCGATCGAGGCGTTCCTCGGCAACGGCAGCCGCACGCATGCGCTGACGCTCCGCACGGTGAAGCCCGCGACCGACCCGCCGCCGCCGGCGGACGTGCTCACGGCGATCCAGAACCTGAAGCCCGGGGAGTGGTACGAGATCCCGGACACGAAGCTGCGCGACGTCGCGATGTCGCCGTCGCCGGGCGGGACGATCTCCGGGATCATGTCCGCGTGGAGCTCGGGCGCGTACGACACGAAGCGCGACCGGCTCATCATCTGGGGCGGCGGTCACGGCGACTACGGCGGCAACGAGCTCTACGTGTTCAGCATGAAGTCGTTCCGCTGGACGCGGCTGAACGACCCGACCCTCTTCCCGCCGGGCGAGGAGGACAACCCGCAGGACAAGACCAGCCACCCGGACGGCTCCCCGGTCGCGCGCCACTCGTACGACTACATCCAGTACATCCCGTCCGTCGACAAGTTCTTCGTCGGGGGCGGCGGCGGCATCTGGCTGTCGGGCCAGTTCGGCGACGACATGACCTACCTCTTCGACCTCGACACGCTCTCGTGGACGCAGCACGGCGTCTGCCCGTCGGCGGGGATCTCGACGTCGGCCTTGGGGCCGGACGGTCGCGTGTGGATGCACGGCTCCGCGGGTTCGGGCGCGGTCCTGTCGGCGTTCGACGCGAAGACGTCGGTGTGGACGCGCTACGCCGAGTACAACTCGTGGATCGGGTATGCCCGGAGCGCGGTGATCGACCCCGTGGAGAACAAGTACGTGCTGGTCGGGGACGGGCAGGTGCGGATCTGGGATCTCTCGGACCCGTACGCGCAGCACGTGGTGGCGAAGACGACGGGCGACGTGCCCCAGGGCGAGTTCGACTACCCGGGCCTCGCGTTCGACCCGGTGACGAAGAGGATCGTGGCGTGGGCCGGGGGTGCCACGGTCTACAGCCTCGACGTGGCGACGCTCGCGTGGACGGCCCATGCGACGAAGGGCGTGAACACGACGCCGCCCGCGGCCGCGCGGAACGGCACGCACGGGCGGTGGCGATACGTGCCGTCGCTCGGCGTGATCGTCAACGTCAACGACGTGGACGAGAACGTGTTCGTGTACCGGCACTCGTAGGGCCGGAGGCGGGGGCTCCGGGGGCCGCGCGACGGGTGGCGTCCCCGGGGGGCCGGGGCCGCTCCGGGCCGTCCGACCCGCCGGATCCGGGAGCCGGTCCCGGGAGCACCTAGCAATGCGCCTCGATCTTGAATCTCCTCCTGCGGGCCGCGCGGGGCAGCCGTAGCATCGGGGGGATAGCGCGAGTTGCCCATGCGGGACTACGACATCATCACGATCGGCGGGGGGCTCGGGGGCACGTCGCTCTCGATCGCGATGGCCGAGCGCGGCGCCAAGGTCCTCGTCCTCGAGCGCGAGACGCAGTTCCGCGACCGCGTGCGCGGGGAGGGGCTCGTCCCGTGGGGCGTGGCGGAGGCGAACGAGCTGGGCATCCTCGGATTGCTGCGCTCGTCCTGCGCGCACGAGGTCCCCCTGTGGCGCGTCCTCGTGAACGGCGAGGCGTCCCCGCCGCGGCCGCTCCCGGAGACGACGCCCTCCGGCATGCCCGTGCTCACCTTCTACCACCCGGCCATGCAGGAGGCGCTCCTCACGGCGGCCGCGGCGGTGGGGGTCGAGGTGCGCCGCGGCGCGATCGCGCGCGAGGTCCGCCCCGGCTCGCCCGCTGCCGTCGTGTTCGAGGACGGGAGCGGAACCACCGAGAGGCGCGCGCGCCTCGTCGTCGGCGCGGACGGGCGGGGCACGGCCCTCCGCACGTGCGCCGGGTTCGAGGAGAAGCGCGCTCCCCCGGGCCTGCGCATCTCGGGCGTGCTGTTCGAGGACATGCGGGGCGTGCCGCCCGACACGACGCATCTCGCGTTCGACGTCAACGTCGGGCACCAGGCGATCGCGTTCCCGGAGGGAGGCGGCCGGGTCCGGTGCTACGTCATGTCGAGCCACAAGGAGGACATCTGCCTTGCCGGCCCGGGCGACGTGCCCCGGTTCAAGGAACTCGCCGCGGGATGCGGGATGCCCGGGGAGTTCTTCGAGCGCGCGACGGTCGGCGGTCCGCTCGCGACGTTCGACGGCGCCGCGTCGTGGGTCGAGGAACCCTACCGTGACGGGATCGCGCTCCTGGGCGACGCGGCGGGGGTGAGCGACCCCTCGTGGGGGCAGGGGCTCTCGCTCGCGCTGCGCGGCGCCCGCGTGCTGCGCGACGCGCTCTCGTACTCCGAGGACTGGGGGGCCGGGGGGCGCGCGTACGCCGCCGAGCACGCCGCGACCTTCCGGAAGATGCACGCGGTCGAGGGGATCTTCGAGAACCTGGTCATGACGCGCGGCCGCGATGCGGACGCGAAGAGGGCGCGGGCGCTGCCGCTGCTTGCCGAGGACCCGATGGCGATGCCCGACCACCTGCTCTGCGGCCCCGACCTGCCGCTCGAGGGCCCGATCGCCGACATCTACGTCTCGTGAGCCGCGGGCCGCGCGCGCGCCAGCGGGGGCCCGCCGCGCGGGCGGCGAGCCCGTAGCCGGCCCCCGGACCCCCCCTACTTCCCGCTCCCGTTGTCGGACGGGTCCGCGATGACCGCGTCCTCCCCCTCGATGAGCCCGCCGGCGTAGGTCTCCCCGGTCACCTTCACGGTCTCGCTGTCCTCGTCGAGCCCGATGTCTTGGCGCTCGAACTTGAGGACGAGGTCGTCGTTCCCGTCGCCGTTGACGTCCTCCTCCTTGGTCTGCAGCGGCTCGGCGTCGCCCAACCGCACCGTGTCCACGACCACCTCCTCGAGCGGATCGAATCCGTCCTTCCAGAGGATCGCGCACCACACCTTGCCCTTGCTCTTGTAGTTCACGGTGTTCTTGTCGTCGCCCGGCTTCAGGTCGATGTCGACCTTGTAGCTGACCGCGACGCCGACCTCCCCCGACTCGTCGACGGCGAACGCGAACTTGAAGAGCGCGTCCGTCGGATCGTGCGGGAACAGCTCGCCCTCGGCCTCGACGCTCGCGCTCAACGGCTCGTCGGCCGCGATGAAGACGTACTGGAGGATCTCTTCGTACGTCACCGGGATCCCGAACTGGATGGCCGTGTCGTAGACGAAGTGGGCCACCTGCTCCGTGGTCGGCGCGGGGAAGTCGGGCATCGACTCGAGGAAGGGGGAGGCCGCGTAGAAGGCGTCCTGCACCGGCCGCGGGATCGGCTCCCCGCTCGGCGACATGAGGTG
>DASUGR010000004.1:0-7800 GCA_036273915.1 Planctomycetota bacterium
CCCCCGCGCCCCTTCCCCTCAGATGTCCCCGTCGGGATCCGAAAGGTCGATCTCGTCGGGGAGGCCGAAGTCCTTCGCGGTGAACTCCGGCTTTTTCGGCAACCTCTTGCCGGGTGATTTGAGGGGGGTTCCGGGGGCGCCCTTGCCGCCGAAGAAGTCCTGTACGGAGAGCGCCTGGGCGCCGAGCTGCGCGGAGCGGCCGGCGACCTCGCGGTCGTTCGTGACGACGATGAGCTGGCCCGGGACCGCGGCGTTCTTGACGGCGCCGACGATCGCGTGGTCGGCTTCGCCGCTGCGGCAGTAGCGGACGGTGACGCCGAGCTCGGACATCGTGTCCATGATGCCTTTGGGCGCGCGGCTGGCGTCGAAGAAGACGGTCGCTTGGGGTGCCAGCGCGGCGACGCGGCGCAGCAGGTTCCGGCGCTTCTCCTCGTGGGTCTTGCCCCCCACCTTCAGCGCGCCCATCGCGTTGTGGCCGTCGACGAGGACCCTCATGCTATGCTCATTCTCCCGTCGGAAACCCGGACCCCCCAGTCCGGGTCCGACCGCTCCAAGATGGCTGAGGACAAGGACTTACCGGCGCCGGACAGCGTACCGAGTACCGCCCCGAGATGGCGGTTTCGGTTGATTGTTCTGCTGCTCGGCGTCGTCGTCGCCGCGGTCGTCGCGCGCGCCGCGCGGGGCACGCCGGAGGCGCGCGCGCAGGAGGCCGCGCAACAGCGGTCGGCGGGCGGCGGCCACGGCGGGATGACGACGGGCCTCGTGCCCGGCGAGCCCCAGCCCGGCGGCCAGGAGACCACCCCGGCGCCGGAGGAGAAGGACACGCTCGACGTCGTGCTACCGTTCATCAGCGAGGGCGGCGTCGCGATGATCCTCGGGCTCCTGCTCGGGATGGTCACACGTTCGTTCCTGAAGGTGATGTTCCTCTTCGTGATCATCGGCTTCGTCGGGCTCCAGTACATGAATTACAAGGGCGTGATCACGATCAACTGGGGCGCGATGAAGGACTTCGTGCTGAACATGGTGCCCAAGGGCGCAAGCCTGACGCAGGTCATCCAGCAGAAGCTCCCCTCGCTGGGCGCCTTCGGCCTCGGCTACCTCCTCGGCCTGAAGCGGGGGTAGTCCTCAAGCCCCCGCGGCCGCGGGCCGATCCACGGGGCATGGCTCTGTGGCGCGCCCTCCTCCTGGCAAGCGCGCCGGCGCTCCTGTTCCTCTACCTCTTCTGGCGGCGCGACCGGAACCGCGAGCCGAGACTGCTCGTCCTGAAGCTGTTCGGCCTCGGCGTCCTCGCCGCCGTGCCCGCCTACTTCCTCGAGGGCTGGCTCCCCGGCCCCTCCTCCCGCCTCTTCGACAACTTCGTCCGCATCGGGCTGGTCGAGGAGGCCATGAAGCTGCTCCCGTTCCTCCTCTTCGCCTGCAGGAACCCCGCGTTCGACGAGCCGATGGACGGGATCGTCTACGCCGCCGCCGCGGCGCTCGGCTTCGCGACCGCCGAGAATGCGCTCTACGCGACCGTCTACGGCGGCGACGTCCTCGTCTACCGCGCGTTCACGTCGACGCTCGCGCACCTCGCGTTCGCGGGGCTCTGGGGCTACGCGTGGGGGATCCGCCGGCGGCGCGCGGGGGCGTTCGCGGCGGCCGTGGGGCTCCACGGCGCGTACGACCTCCTCCTCTCCCCCGGCGAACCGACCTTGCGTCATCGGATGACGCAAGGCCTCCCCCTCAGCCTCCTCGCGCTGGGCGCGCTGCTCCCGGCGCTGCTGCTCGTGCTCTACCTGGCCGTCCGCGACGCGAACCTCCATGCCAAGGGGAACGCCGCGAACGCGACGAGCAGCATGAAGAACGCGACCGAGCCGACGCCCACGTGCAGCGACTTCGCGAGCCGCAGGTAGTCGTTCTCGAGGCCGAACGACCCGCTCCCGCGGTACCACGCGCGCACGCTCTCGCTAAACATCAGCCCGCCCGCGAGCCAGATGTTGCTGAGCACGAGGTACCACGCGCACGCGCCGTAGAGCACGCGCTCCGGCCGCGACCGCGTGTAGCCGCCGACGAGCGCGCGCCAGAAGAACACCGCACCGAACGCGATCTCGCCGAGGTGGCCCGCGAGCAGGAAGAACCCGTCGCGGACGGCGGTGAAGGCGAAGATCGGGTAGACGAGCGCGAGCGCGCCGAGCGGGATCGACCGCTTCCGCCACGCGTAGTACGCGAGGGCCGCGAGCACGACGGCGGCGAAGACCTTCGACTGCTCGCCGTGGACCGCAGCGGCGTGGCCGTCGAGCCGGATCGCGGGGATCGAGGGGCAGCCCATCGCCCACGCGGCGGCGGCGTGGCCGGTCTCGTGGACGAGCGACGTCAGGAACCAGCCGATGAACTTGAGGAGCGGGGTGAGCGTGAACACGACCGCCGAGAGGAGGCCGAGGCCCAGGTACACGAGCGGGCGGTCCTCGCGGACGATGACAGGGGGGCCGGGGGGCAGCGCCGCGGTCGCGCTCGCGCTCCGGTGCCCGCACGCGTCGCAGCGCGGGGCGTCGGGGTGGTTTTGGTGCCCGCACTCCGGGCAGGGGATCCGTGCGCGCGTCGCGAGCGGGTGCATCGGTTCCGTATCGGCGGCCCCCGCACCCCCCCTTGATCCTCCTTCGCCGCGCCCCCGAAGCCCCCCTTGATCCTGCGCCTAGAATTGCGCTCATGCGCTTCGAGAATGCCTATCTCCCCGTCGGCGGCTACTGGTCCACCCCCTTCTGCAAGTGGCAGGGCATGCTCGCGCCCCTGCACCCGGTCCACCTCGCGGCGGACGCGGTGAGGAAGGCGCTGCCCGCGCGCGGGATCGAGGTGAAGGATCTCGATTCGCTCGTGTTCGGCTGGACGATTCCGGCGCGGCGGATCTTCTACGGCGGGCCGTGGCTCGCGGGGCTGATCGGCGCGCCCGGGATCACGGGCGCCATGATTTCGCAGGCGTGCGCGACGTCGGCCGCGGCGGTGGCGCACGCGGCTGCGCAGATCGATGCCGGCGGCGCGGCGGCGACGCTCGTCGTCACGACCGACAAGTGCAGCAACGGGCCGCACTTGTATTATCCCGATCCGGGCGGCCCCGGCGGCAAGGGCGAGGCCGAGGACTGGGTGTGGGACAACTTCTCGCTCGACCCGTGGGCGCAGAACTCGATGATCCAGACCGCGGAGAACGTCGCCAAGGAGGCGGGGATCACGCGCGAGGAGATGGATGCGCTCACGCTCCGCCGGTACGAGCAGTACCAGGAGGGCGTGCGGTCGGGCTTCCAGAAGCGGTACATGCTCCTGCCGTACGAGGTGAACCCGTCGGGAAAGAAGGTCGTGGCGACCGTGAACGAGGACGAGGGCGTCTTCGCGACCACGAAGGAGGGGCTCGCGAAGCTCCGGCCGATGCTGCCGGACGGGCGCGTCACGTTCGGATCGCAGACGCACCCGGCGGACGGGACCGCGGGGATGGTCATGTGCACGAAGGAGCGCGCCAAGGCGTGGAGCAAGGGCGCGGAGCCGGTGCAGGTGTTGTCGTACGGCGTCGCGCGCGTCGAGAAGGGCTTCATGGCGAAGGCGGTCGTGCCGGCGGCGAAGCGCGCGCTGGACGCCGCGGGCGTGTCGATCAAGGACGTCAAGGTCGTGAAGACGCACAACCCCTTCGCGGTGAACGACATCTACTTCGCGCGGCAGCTCGGCATTGACGCGAACGGGTTCAACAACTTCGGCTCGTCGCTCGTGTACGGCCACCCGCAGGGCCCGACGGGCACCCGCCTGATCGCGGAGGGCATCGAGGAGGCGCGGATGAAGGGCGGCGGCCACGTCCTCTTCGCAGGCTGCGCCGCCGGCGACACCGCCGCCGCCGTGGTCCTGAAGGTCAACGGTTAGCCTGCGCATTTTTTGTAACCCGTTGTAGGGCCCGGGCTTGGGGCCGTCCAAGTGCGGAACTCGTTCCGCATTTGCGACACCTGCTCCCGACGTATGGTTATGAGAACCATCGCTCGGCAGGACGCCCCGAACACCGTCTGGCACATCACGTCGAGAGTCAACTGGCGGGTCTGGCACCTCCGTACGGAGGAAGCGTGTCAGGCTTTCCTCGAATGCCTCTGCGAAGCGCTTGAGCGCTTCTTCGTCGACCTGATCGGCTACGTCATCATGTCGAACCACTACCACGCCGTCGTCAGGTCGCCGGACGAGGAGATCTACCGAGAGCTCACCGGCCGGCGCACGCGCTGTAGGCATTTTCTGCCTTGGCCCCGCAGGCACCCCCGGTCGACCGTGATCGGGCAGTGCATGCGGGCGCTGCAGCTCTCGGTCGGCAAGCGAATCCGAGAACCGCTTGGCCTCACGGGACACTTCTGGGAGGGAAAGCACCATCGCCGGAGGCTCGAGGACGAGTGGGCGCTTGTCACGGCGATCGCCTACGACCACCGAAACCCCGTTGTGCAGGGTATGGCGGCCCGTCCCGAGGACTACGAGCGCAGTTCGGCGGCCTGGTGGGCGCGGACCGGATCCGCGGCTGTTCCCCTGTGCACGCGCTCCGACTTCCCCTTCGACACGACGCTCGAGCGCGTCCGCGCTCGCGTCGTTCGATTCCAGCATGACAAGCGGCTGGATGACGTCATGGCGCTATTCGCGAAGTCACAGCTGCCCATTGACTCACCGAGGGGACGGCGCCTGTTGGAGAGGCTGATGCGGGACGCAGGTATCGATCCCTTGGGCGAGGACTCCCCGGACGCCACGGAGTGCGGAACGAGTTCCGCACCTCGGGCTTCGCAACTCATTCTCGAAGAAGGAGTTACGCGCGCCGCGCAGGTTAACCGTTGACCTGTCTAAGCGACGGTCACTTCTTTGGAGAGGTAGACGTCCTGGATCGTGTGCAGGATCTCGATGCCGTCCTTCATCGGCTTCTGGAAGGCCTTCCGGCCCGAGATCAGGCCGCACCCGCCCGCGCGCTTGTTGATCACCGCCGTCGCGCACGCCTCCGCGAGGTCGTTCTTGCCCGACGCGCCGCCCGAATTGATGAGCCCGATCCGCCCCATGTAGCAGTTCGCCACCTGGTACCGGCAAAGGTCGATCGGGTGGTCGCTCGAGAGCTCCGTGTACACCTTCTCGTGCGTCTTCCCGAACTTCGGGATCGCCTTGTACCCGCCGTTCGTCGTCGGCAGCTTCTGCTTGATGATGTCCGCGCCGATCGTCACGCCGAGGTGGTTCGCCTGACCCGTGAGATCCGCGGCCTCGTGGTAGTCCTTGTCGCCGACCTTGAACGCCGGGTTCCGCAGGTAGCACCAGAGCACCGTGAACATCCCGAGCTCGTGCGCGCGCTCGAACGCGTGCGACACCTCCTGCAGCTGCCGCGTCGACTCCTCCGAGCCCCAGTAGATCGTCGCGCCGACGCCCACGCACCCGAGATCGAACGCCTGCTCGATCGACGCGAACGGCACCTGGTCGAACCGGTTCGGGTACGAGAGCAGCTCGTTGTGGTTGAACTTGAGCATCAGCGGGATCCGGTGCGCGTACCGCCGCGCCACCGCCGCGAGCGTGCCGTAGGTCGTCGCGACCGCGTTGCACCCGCCCTCGATCGCGAGCTTCACGATGTTCTCGGGATCGAAGAAGATCGGGTTCGGCGCGAACGACGCGCCCGCGGAGTGCTCGATCCCCTGATCAACGGGCAGGATCGACAGGTACCCCGTCCCCGCAAGCCGGCCGTGCCCGAACATCGCGCCGAGGCTCCGCAGCACCGACGGCTTCCGGTCCGTCTGCTGGAACACCCGGTCCATGTAGTCGGGGCCGGGCAGGTGGAGCTGCTCCTTCGGGACCGTCTTGCACACGTGTCCGAGGAGCGATTGGGCGCGTTCGCCGAGGAGTTCCTGGATCTTGCCGCTCATGCAGGAAAGATTAGCAAACGGGCAGGGGGATGGCGCGTCCCGGGACATGGAAGCGAGGGGGGCCGGGGGGCCGGATGCGGCGCGGGCGTGTACCCTTGGCGCCGTGGCGAAGGTCGTCGTGCTCAACGTGGTCGGGCTCACGCCCGCGCTCCTGAAACACGCGCCCCGGCTCCAAGCCCTCGGCCCCCCGGCCCCCCTCACACCGCCCTTGCCGGCGGTCACCTGCACCAGCCAGGCCACGATGCTCACGGGCCTCGCGCCGAGGGATCACGGCATCATCGGCAACGGCTGGTATTTCCGCGAGCTCAACGAGGTCCTCTTCTGGCGCCAGTCGAGCCGGCTCGTGCACGGCACGAAGGTCTGGGAGGAGTTCCGCGGCAGGACCGCCAACCTCTTCTGGTGGTTCAACATGGCGACGACCGCGGCGATCTCCGTCACGCCGCGCCCCGCCTACTTCGCCGACGGCCGCAAGATGCCGGACGTCTACAGCGACCCGCCGGAGATCGGCCGCGAGCTGCAGCGGCGGCACGGGCCGTTCCCGCTCTTCCGCTTCTGGGGGCCGCTCGCGGGCATCGAGTCGACGCGCTGGATCGCGTCGGCGGCGATCGACGTGATCCGCGAGCGCGACCCCGACCTCGCGCTCGTCTACCTCCCCCACCTCGACTACGACCTGCAGCGCCACGGCCCGGGCGGCGCCGCCGAGCAGGTGCGCGCGGTCGACGCGGAGGCGGCGCGCATCCTCGACGCCGCGCCCGGCCGCAAGGCGCTCGTCGTCTCGGAATACGGGATCACGCCCGTCTCCGGAGCGCTCCACCCGAACCGCGCGCTGCGCAGGGCCGGGCTCCTCGAGGTGATCGACAACCCGGTCGGCGAGCTGCTCGACCCGGCGCGCTCGCGCGCGTTCGCGGTGTGCGACCACCAGATCGCGCACGTCTACACGCGCGACGTCGGGGCGGCGCGGCGCGCGCTCGACGGGATGGGCGAGATCGTCGATCTCGCCGCGGCGGGCCTCGACCACCCGCGCGCGGGCGATCTCGTGCTCGTGGCGCCGAAGGACCGCTGGTTCGCGTACCCCTACTGGACCGACGACGCGAGAGCGCCCGACTTCGCGCGCACCGTCGACATCCACCGAAAGCCCGGCTACGACCCCTGCGAGCTCTTCAACGCGATGTCGCCCCTGGGCACCGCGTGGACGCTCCTCCGGAAGAAGCTCGGCTTCCGCGCGCTTCTCGAGACGACGCCGCTCGATGCGTCGATCGTCAAGGGCTCGCACGGCCGGCTGCCGGACGATCCCGCGGACGGCCCGCTCCTCCTCGGCAACGGCGACCGCCCGCGCGCGATGGCGGAGGTGAAGGCGGCGATCCTCGGCGCCCTCGCGAGGTGATGTGAGGGGGCTTCGGGGGCAGCGCGCGGTCGGTACGCGGCCGGTCGTGCGTGGCGGCCGCGCGGCCGATGCCCCCGGACCCCCTACGCCTCGAGATTCTCGAGGGCCTCGCGCAGCCGCGGGAAGCGGAACGCATAGCCGCTCGCCTCCGTCCGCAGCGGCTTCACCCGGGTGCTCGCCGTGATCACCTTCGCGAACTCGCCCTTGAGCAGCCGCAGCGCGACCTTCGGCAACATCGCGAAGCACGGCCGGTGGAGCACCGACGCGAGCGTGCGCGAGAACTCGGCGTTCGACACCGGGTTCGGCGCCGTCGCGTTGAAGACGCCCGAGACGTCCTTGTCGAGCAGGTGCAGGAGGATGCCCGTGACGTCGGCGGCGTGGATCCAGCTCATCCACGCGTATCCCTGGCCGAGCGTGGCGCCGAGGAACCAGCGGAACGGCTTCGACATCTGCGGGTACGCGCCGCCGTCCCTGCCGAGCACGATGCCGAGTCGCACGACGGCCGTGCGCACGCCGCCCCCGCGCGCGAGGAACGCC
>DASUGR010000005.1:0-15564 GCA_036273915.1 Planctomycetota bacterium
CCCGGGGATGCGCGTGCTGCACTTCTCGTTCGGCCGGAACCCCGAGGACCGGCCGCACTACTTCCTGCGCAACTCGGTGGCCTTCACGGGCACGCACGACAACGACACGACGCGGGGCTGGTTCCGCTCGGGCGGGCCGGATGCGGAGCGCGCGCGCCGGTACGCGGGCTGCCGCGGGAGCGACATCCACTGGGGCATGATCCGCGTGGCGCACCTGACGGCGTCCGACCTCGCGATCATCCCCGTGCAGGACCTCCTGGGCCTCGGGAGCGAGGCCCGGATGAACCGGCCGGGCAAGGTGCGCGGCAACTGGAGCTGGCAGCTCGAGAAGGGCGCGCTGACCCCCCGCCTGGCCCGCCAGCTGCGCGAAGTTACGGAGGCTTCAGGGCGTACCACGTACGGGGGGTGACGTGCGTAAGCGTGGTGGCGACAGCATGTTGCGGCGAACCCACACGGACCCCGAGTCCGGGGTCGGCGGTCGTAAGTCGAGGCGCTGGCGGTGAGCGGCGAGGGGACAGCGCCGCGGATCGTCTTCCTCCCGGATCGGCCCGTCGACCGCGAGGGTGATCTGTTTTCCCGAGTGGTCGAGGAGCTCGGCCTCACCGACTACGAGATCGACGGCGACCCCGCGACGGCGGACTTCGTCGCCTACATCGGCCGCGAGCGCGCGTCGACCGCCCTCGGGCGGCGCGTGAAGACCGGGCTCGTCAGGAGCAACCTCTACGTGCTCCCTTCGACCGCGCCCGAGGAGCGCCGCCACTTCTACGAGGGCCAGTGGCGGAGCTTCGCCGCCCGCGTGCTCGGAAGGGACCTCGCCGTCCGCGACGAATACAAGGGCATGGCGCCCGAGGAGATCAAGGCGGCGCTCGACAAGAAGCGTTTCCCGTTCGCGGTGTGCGTCGCGAACGTCGAGTACGACTTCAACCTCGGCACGATCATCCGCAACGCGAACGCCTTCCTCGCGCGGGAGGTCGTGATCTTCGGCCGGCGGAAGATGGACCTGCGCGGCGCGATGGGCGCGCACGTCTACGAGAACATCGTGCACGTGCGAGACGCCGAGGCGCTGAGAGCGCACGCGCGCGAGCGCGGCTACGCGCTCGTCTGCTTCGAGGAGTCGCCGGGCGCGATGCCGCTCGCGGAGTTCTCGTGGCCCCCGGACCCCCTCATGATCTTCGGCCAGGAGGGCCCCGGCATCCCCGAAGAGGTGCGCGCGCTCGCGGACGCGACCGTCTTCATCCCGCTCTTGGGCTCGATGCGCTCGATCAACGTCGGCGTCGCCAGTGGCATCGCGATGAACGACTGGCACACCAGGGCCTGCCCGGGACGACGGCCGTAGAGACCGAGGCGTGCGAGCGCGTACGAGCCCGTCGCGCGGCGCATCGTAGCCGGATTCCGAGGGGGCTCGGGGGCCGGGGTAACCCCCTGTCACCGGCACGTGCCACCGGGCCCTCGCCGCCCCGCGCCGGCGGCATTGGCACGCTCCTCGCGAACGCCTGCCGCGGTGCGCCGCCTCGCGATCGCCCTCTCCGTGTGCGCCGTCCTCCGGGCGGCGGCCGCGGAAGCGCCCGCCGACGAGGCGGCCGGCGGCATCCGCGGCGTCGTCGTGGACCCGGAGGGCGCTCCGGTCGCGGGAGCGACGGTCTTCGCCGAGTTCGGACACGTCGGGAGGGGCCGGGGTTGTTTCCCGCAAGGGATACGCGACGGCGAGGCCCGGACGAAGACCGACCGCGCCGGCGCCTTCGTCCTGGCCACGCCGGCGTCGGCGAGCTGGGCCGTGGTGAACGTCGATGCCATTGACTGGGTCGAACCCGATCCGCGGGTCGCAACCTTCCGTTGGGGGACCGAGGTCATCCGCGTGCCCAGAGGCGAGGCGTGGCGGCATGTCGCGTCGCCGCCGTCTGCCGGCGACTGCGAGGGGATCCCGGCCGACGCCCGGGCTATGGGACTTCTGGCCGGCGAGGCTTGGCCGCGGATGCGGATCGTCCTTGAGCGCGGCGAGAAGATCGAAGGGGCGGTCCTCTCCGGCGCGGGTGCCGCGGTCCCGGGCGCCGCGATCACGGTCCGCTGGCAGGACGCCCTCCCCGGCTGGCGGACGCTCGAGGCGCGCGGGGACGCGAGAGGCCGCTTCTCCATTCGCACCCCCGCGCCGGCACGCATCACCGCCGCACCTGTCGAGACGGTCGGGAACGGCCGCGATCCGCAGGCGTGGGCATGGCCTGTCCGGCCGGGCACCTCGGATCTGCGGCTCGTCCTGCAGGAGCGGGTGGCGCTCGACCTGCACGTGCGCAACAGCCCGATCCCGCTCCAGTTCGCGCGGGTTGGCGCAACGCCCGCGGGCTTCCCGGCGCCGTGCGACCGGGTGGCTGGACGCCTCTCCCGGGAGGCGGGCGGGGACGTCCTTCGGTTGACCGGGCTGCTGCCCGGGATCTCGGATCTCGTGATCCACCCGCCGGGAGCGAACTACGTGTCGGCGCACGCACGCGTCGCCGCGCCCGGCGAGCCTGTCGTGATCGAGTGGCCGCTCATGATTCCCGTCGACGGCATCCTCGAAGGCGAGGACGTCGACGACTTCGGCATCACGTGGACGGGCGACGCGCCGACCGACGGCACAACGGTTGTCCGCATTGGCACCACGGCCTGGCCGCCGGGCAGGCTGCTCGTCGATCCGCTGGGGCGGTTCCGACTCTACGCTGCGGGGCCCGGCGCGATCTGCGCCCGGCGAGCCGGCGACCCGCGCTGCGCGTGGGCGCCCGCGTTCGATCCCTCCCGCGGGTTCCTGCGACTTCCCCTCGCGACCGGCCGCGAGATCCGCGGCTCGGTGGAAGGGCGGCCCGGCATGAGACTCTCCGCGCTGCGTGTTCGCGCGGTCGCGGGCGCCCTCTCGGAGTCGGCCGCGGTGAACGACGACGGCCGCTTCGCGATCGTCGGACTGCCCCCGGTCGCCTTCCGGGTCGAGTTGCGGTCGGGCGAGTGGGTCCACGAAGCGATCGACTCCGTGCCCGCCGGTGCCGGGGGGGTACGGCTCCACGTGCGCCTCCCCGCCACGGAGCCGCGCGACGGGCCGTGATCGGCGGCCGTAGAATGACCTCGTGGTCGAGTGTTCGGGCGTGCGGCGTGGCCGAACGCGGTGGCCCGCGCTCTTGGCCCTTTGCGTCCGTCGGCGTGCTCTACGTCGGACACCTCTTCTTCTTCTGCGCGGGCTCCGGCCTGTGGGGCGACGTTTCCTGGAGGCTGGATCGCGGCCGGCTCGCGATCCGTGAGAACCCCGGCGATCGGCCGAGACCGTTCTGGGTCGCGCTCGGCAGCGCGGGGATCAAGTTGTCCGCGGAGTGGCACGAGTTCCAGCGGGGCAGGGGCGGATGGGTGCTCTACGTTCCCCTGTGGATCCCGCTGGGCGTCTCCCTCGTCTGGTTCATGGCGAGCTGGCGCCCGCGCCCTACCGCACCTTCCGGCGGCGGTTCCTGAGGAAGTCCACGAGCACGAAGCCCTCGAGGCGCGCCGACTCCGCGAAGTACGCGCGGCCGCGGTTCACCTCCGTGAACTCCTCCACGAAGCCGCGCAGGTAGGGGTCCGCCGTCAGCATGAACGTCGTGATCGGGATCCCCGACCGCCGGCACCGCGCCGCCTCGTCGAGCGTTCTCGCCACCACCTTCGCGTCCAGGCCGAACGGGTTCTTGTAGATCCGGCCCTCCTCGTGGATCGCCGACGGCTTGCCGTCCGTGAGCATCACGATCTGCCGGTTCGCGCCTTTCCGCCGCTTCAGGATCTCCTGCGCGAGGATGAGCCCCGCCCGCGTGTTCGTGTGGAACGGCCCGTTCGTGATGTACGGCAGCTTCTCCAACGGGACCGCCTTCGCCTCGTCGCCGAACAGCACGACGTCCAGCGTGTCCTTCGGGTACTTGGTCGTGATCAGCTCGGCCAGCGCCAGCGCCACGCGCTTCGCCGGCGTGATCCGGTCCTCGCCGTAGAGCGTCATCGAGTGCGACACGTCGATCAGGAGCACGGTCGCGCAGGCGGTCGAGTATTCGCGCTCGCGCACCTCGAGGTCGCCCTCCGAAAGATCCGCGTCGCCGCCCGTGCGCCGGATCCAGTTCTGGAGCGTCCGGCCCGCGTCGAGCGCGTCCACCGGATCGCCGAACTCGTACGGCCGCGTCTCGTCCGCCGGCTCGCCCGCGCCGCCCGGCTGCGGCGTGCGGTGGTCCCCCGGGCCCCCCCGTTTCATCTTGGCGAAAACCTCGTGCAGCATCTGCCGGCGCAGCGCCCGCTCGCCCTTGCGGGTCAGCTGCAAGGTCCCCGCCGCATCCTGCCGCGCCTCGCCGCTCCGCTCGAGCAACCGGCGGAAATCCTCCGGCCCGAAGTCGTCGCGCCACAGCCGGTAGCGCTGCGCGATCCGGTCCAGCTCCTCGAGCGAGCGCTCGACGTCGCCGTCGAGGATCACGAGCAGCTGCCGCAGCAGCCGGAACAGCTGCTCGATCAACTTCTCGAGCGTAGATCCCCTGGCGAAGGTCCAGCGCATCTCAGTCCCACGTAGTATCGCGGAAAAGCGAAGCCGCGAGCAGGAGATCGCCCGGCTCGCGGACTTCCAGCGCCGCCTCGCGGATCCGGTCGGTCACGAGGTGGATGTGGAGGGGGCCCGGGGGCAGCCCGACGACGTCGGTCGCCGCGAGCGCGTCGCCCGCCGCGAACACGCCCTTCCGCACGAAGAAGTAGTAGCCCTGGGCATCGACCCGCGCCCAGGCGTACTCCCGCTCCGTGGGTGCGTGGAGCGTGATGCTCGACGGGCACGGCATGCGGATCGTGGCCGAGGTCTGGACCGGCAGGTCGATGTGGCGCCGCTCGGTGGGCACGGCCCAGAGGACCACGTTGTGGCTGCGGAGCTCGGGGATCACGAACTGCCCGCTTGCGTCGGTCTCCACCGCGTGCGTGTGCATGCCGACGCTCCCGTCCCACGCCCGCACCTCGCAGCCCGGATAGGGCGTGCCCGCGAGCGAGAGCACCTGTCCCGAGAGCGAACGCTCCTCGTCGGCCAGCACCGCGCCGGGGACCCGCAGCGCGCCCACGTCCGTCGTCGGCGCCGCCACCTCGACGTCGAGCGAGCCCTCGGCCCGGATCTCCCCGAAGACGAGCGTGTTGCGCCCTTCCACGAGCCGCAGCGAGAACGAGCCGTCCCCGGCGGTCCGCGCGTCGTCGCGCGCGAGCCTGTCCACGTGCAGATCGCCGGCGGCCGCCACGAACACGTCCTCCTCGCGGGTCACGCGCGTCTGCCAGTCCTCCGGCAGGCCGTACCGCCCCTCGAACCAGTAGTCCTTGAGCGGGTCCCCCGCGCGATCGAGCAGCGTCCCCTTCACCGGGACGCGTCGCCGCGCGCGGACCACCTGCCCGGTCGTGCGGATCTCCTCGACGGCGAACGCCTGCGGGTCCTGCGCCGTGTAGACGAACGTCCGCGCGCGGGTCGGGGACCGCTCCACCCTGAACCGGAACACGCCATCCCCGTCGGTCGTCGTCAAGGAGTGCTGCGTCACGAGGAACACGGTCTGGTCCGTGAACTCACCGTTCCGGAAGACGCGCACGTCCACGCCGCGGCCGACCGCGAGGTGGATCGTCACACCGACCGCGGGCGTGTCGTCGAGGTAGACGAGGCGGCCGGAGACCGGCGTCTCCGGCGCCGCGCGGTCGCGCGCGGGCGCCGCGTCCACTCCGTCGGCCGGGTCTTCCGCGGTGGTTGCGTCGCCCCCGTTGACGTCGCGCGCCGCTCTCGCGGGGAGCTCGCGGCGCCCCTCCTCCCCCCCGGCCCCCCTTCCACCCCGGAAGAAGGTGCGCTCGCCAAGGAGCAGGATCACCAAGAGGACCGCAAGGCAGATCGCAAGGACCAGCCCCGCTCTTCTCAAGGCTCCGAGAACCCCTCGAACATGCGCTTCAGCATGTCGCCGTAGGACGAGACGCCGTCGCCCTTCTCCTTCGCGAGCAGCGACGAGCGGTGGAGCCCCTCGAGCACGATCTCGCAGCCGGTCTCCAGGTCCTCGTCGGGGGCCTTCAGGTGCTTCCGGACGAGATCGGCGAGGCCCGGGATCGCGGCGAGCCCCTTGAGCCCCTCCTCCTCGTCATGTACGGAAATACGGTTCCCCTTCGCGAACCAGTCGACGATCGGCTTGTACGCGTCCTCCTCGACCGCGGCCGACTTGCGTTTGCTGGCGCGGTAGGGCGCCGGGAAGTGGCGCAGGAAGACCGCGAGCACGCCGTCGCCGAGGATGCGGTCCGCGACCGCCGCGGGCCCCTCGCGCTCGCCCTCGAACACGAGCTCGATCTTGCCCGTGACCGCGCTCTCCGCGGCGAAGAGGTCGGCGACGCGCGCGACCGCGCGTTTCCCGCCGAGCCGGTGCGCGCGGCGCTCCGCGTTGCTGAGCACGTTCTCGAGCAGCGCGATCGAGAGGCGCACGCTGACGCCCGACGCCTGGTCGACGAGCTCGCTCTTCCGCGCCTGGATCGCGACCTCCTCGATCGCGTCGCGCAGGATCTCGGGCACGCGGATCTCCGTGCCGTCGCGCCGCGTCCACGCCTCCTGGTCGGTGATCGCGCGCGAGATCTCCGGCGTGGGCGGGTAGTGCGTCATCACCTGGCTCGCGATGCGGTCGCGAAGCGGCGTGATGATCGAGCCGCGGTGCGTGTAGTCCTCCGGGTTCGCGGAGAAGACGAGCAGCACGTCGAGCGGGAACCGCACCGGGAAGCCGCGCAGCTGCACGTCGCGCTCCTCGAGGATGTTCAGGAGGCCGACCTGGATGCGCGGCGAGAGGTCGGGAAGCTCGTTGATCGCGAAGATGCCGCGGTTCGTGCGCGGGATGATGCCGAAGTGGAGCACGTCCTCGTCGGCGAACGAGAGCCTTCTCGACGCCGCCTTGATCGGGTCGATGTCGCCGAGGAGGTCCGCGATCGTCACGTCGGGCGTCGCGAGCTTCTCCCGGTAGCGTTCCTCGCGCGCGATCCACGCGACCGGCGCGTCGTCGCCCCGCTCCTCGACGAGCCGCCGGCCGCGCGCGGAGATCGGCGCCAGCGGGTCGTCGTTGAGCTCGGTCCCCTCGAGCGCCGGCAGCCACGGGTCGAGCAGGTTCACGAGCATCCGCAGGATCCGCGTCTTCGCCTGCCCGCGCAGCCCGAGCAGGATGAAATCGTGCTTCGAGAGGATCGCGTTCTCGATCTGCGGGAGGACGGTCTTCCCGTAGCCGAGGATGCCGGGCCACAGGTCCCGCCCCTCCTTCAGGCCCGCGATGAGGTTCTCGCGAAGCTCGTCGCGTACACTACGGGAGCGCCATCCGGAGGCCTTCAGCTCGCCGAGCGTCCGCGCGCGTCTCATGAGGGAGATTCTACGGTGTACGTCGCGATGAACCGTTTCCGCGTCGCGCCCGGTCGCGAGGAGACCTTCCTCCGCGTCTGGCGCGAGCGCGAGTCGCACCTCGGGGGCGTCCCGGGGTTCCTGCGTTTCCGCCTGCTCGCCGGGGAAGGCCGGTGCATCTCCTACTCCGAGTGGCGCTCGAAGGGCGATTTCGTCGCGTGGACCGAGTCGGAGGCTTTCACGAAGGCGCACGGGAAGGCGCGCATGCCCGAGGGGACGGTCCTCGGCCATCCCGAGTTCGAAGGCTATGAGGTCGCGCAGGAACAGGTAGGCTCGTCGCGATGAGGTACCTCGGGTGGATCCTTCTCCTCGCGGCGCCGCTCCTCGCGCAGGAAACCGGGGGGGCTCCGGGGGCCGCGCCCGGCGCTGCCCCCGCGGCGGATCCCGCGCGACTCTTCCCCGCGGACACGTTCGCGTACGCGGAGGTCGACGCCTCGGCGCTCCGCGAGTGCCTGCCGGCGTGGCAGGTCGCGAAGATCGTCGGCGATCCGGCGTTGAAGATCCTCCTCGGCCCCGCGTTCACGCAGCTCGGCGTCGATCCCGACAAGCCCGTCGAGGCGCTGTTTGACCGGGTGCCCCTGAAGGAGATCCTCGACGGCCGTGCGGCCGTCGGCGTGCGCGGGATGTCGATCGTCGTGCACGACGCGATGGGACGGGACTGGAAGTTCCGGGTGTCCCCCGAGCACCCGGTGGACGCCCGCCACATGTTCCGCATGATCGGCATGATGGCCGCGCTCGACGGCCCGGCCGGCCGGCAGATGACGTTCGACTACGACATCGACTTCCTCGCCGTCGGCCGGCCCGGCGCGGTCGGCAAGGCGTGGGTAGAGCGGGCGCTCGAGGAGATGGGCGGCCGGACCGTGAAGGAGACCGTGAAGGTCGCGGGGCTCGACGCCACCCATGTGGTCGTGACCGTCCCGATCTTCGGCGGGATGTCCTACGCCTACAACTTCTACGCCGCCGAGCGCGACGGGACCTGGTTCCTCGCCTCCCAGACGGACACGCTCGAGCAGGCGCTCAACGGCGGGCCGCGGACGTCGCTCGCGGCGAGCGCGTCGCTCGCGCAGGCGCGGGCGAGGTTCACGGGCGGGCGGCCATTCCTGCTCGCGCACGTCGATCTCGGGCTCCTCGTCGACGGGTACAGGGACTTCTTCCCGAAGGTCGTGAAGGACATGTGCGACACGGCGGGGATCAACTCGATCCGCGGCGTCGGGCTCGGCCTGTCATTCGTCGACGGCGGGCTCCGCGAGAGCGTCGGCATCCTGCTCGACGGGCACCCGCAGGGCATGTGGAGGATCCTCGACGGGCTGCCCACCGGCATCCGCGCGCTCGAGGCCGCGCCTCCCGGCGCGCTCGCGGCGTTCGCCGTGAAGCTCGACCTGAAGGTGCTCCGCGAGCGCCTCCTCGCGTACTGCGCGGAGATCGTGCCCGGGAACGAGGGCGAGATCGACCGGGAGATCTCGCGCGAGCTCTCGCCGCCGGGCATGGACCTCGTGAAGGACGTGATTCCCGCGCTCGGCGACGAGTTCTCGGTCTTCGTCTACCCGGCCCGCGGCTCCGAGGTGTTCCCGGGCTTCGTCGTGCGGACTGCCGCCCGGGACGAGGAGGCGCTCGCGCGCCTCGTGGCCGCCGTGCAGGCCACGGTGCCCGCGGACGTCGCCCTGTTCCAGCGCGTCGAACTCGCCGAGGGCGTCCATGCCACGCGCGTGTCGGCGAGGGTTCCCTTTGGGCTCCACTTCGCGATCCACAAGGGGCAGCTGCTCTTCGCCTCCGGCGACAAGCTCCTCGTCGAGGCGGCGACGAAGTGGGGCGAGGACGCGGGGCCGCGGCTCCTCCGCGACGACGCCATGTTGCCGATGGTGCTGAAGTCGCTCAACGGCGGCGACGCCGGGAGCCTTGCCGCGCTCGGCTACGTGAACCTCCGCGGCTGCGGCACGGAGGCCTTGAAGGCGCTTCCGATGTGGGGCCAGTTCCTCCCGCAGGAGTGGTTCGACTTCCGCGGGGCGGGGGAGCTGCACCGCATCCCGGACCACCTGACCGGCATGGCGGTCGCGCTGCGGCACAACAAGGATGGCGTGGCCCTCGACTGCTTCTCGCCGACCGGCGTCCTCGCGCCTGCCGTCGCCGCGGCGATCGCGTTCTCGGGCGCCGAGGTCGTCCAGGTCGCGGTCCCGCAGCGTGCCGCCGCGGGGAAGCCCACGCTCGGGATCACGACCAAGACCTCGGACGGGACCGGCGTCAAGGTGCTCCAGCTCGTCGCGCAGGGCGCCGCGGCCGCGGGGGGGCTGCAGCAGGGGGACAAGATCATCGCCTTCGACGGCGTGGCGATCGCGACGATGGAGGACCTCGACCGCGAGCTCGGGAAGAAGAAGCCCGGCGAGACCGCGCAGGTGAAGGTCCGGCGCGGCGACGGGGAGGTCGTCCTCCCCGTCGAGCTCGGCGAGGAGGAGGGCGGCTGGTGAGGGCGCTCTCCCGCGACCTCACGGATCTCCTCCGCATGCACCTCGACGAGGCCGCGCTCGACGGACTCGAATGGAGGGACTTCGGCAAGGGCGTGCGGCTCGGCAAGCTCGCCCGCGAGGGCAAGGCGGGTCTTCTCCTCTACCGTATCGAGGCGGGAGCGCCGCGGGACGCGTTCGCTCCCCACCGGCACGTGGGAGGGGAGGCGTACCTTGTCCTCAAGGGCGTGATCGCCGACTCGACCGGACGCTATCCCGCAGGCTCCTTCGTCTGGCTGCCGCCCGGCTCGGCCCACGCGCCGTGGGCGGAGGGCGAGACGATCGTGCTGGTCCTCTGGCCCGAGGGGGTCGAGGTCGTGGATGCTTGAGGAGCTGGCGGGCCGCTGGGAAGGCGATGGCAGGACGTTCGAGGATGCGCCGTTCAAGGGCACGCTCGACCTCGATCCCCTTGCCGGCGGGCGCGGCATCGCGGTCGCGTTCCGGGCGGTGGCGCCCGACGGCTCGGTGCTCTGCCGCCACCGCGGGATCCTCGCCGGCGAGCGGCTCGCCTTCCTCGACGACGCGATCGGCGAGCTGAAGATCCTCGACCGCCGCGCGGACTACGTCTTCGGGAGCGGCGATCCGTCGCAGGAGGAGAGCTACCGCCTCGAGGTCTCCTTCGAAGTGGCGGGCCCCGGCGAGCTCGACCTGACGATCACGTCCGGCCTCCCCGGCCAGCCCTTCAGCCCCCGCCTCCGCGCGCACTTGGTACGCAGTACGCCTCCCGAGTGACCTAACAGGAGGCGCCACAGCTACTTGCGACGGCGGGGTGCGGACTCCGGGGTCCGCAGCTGCCCTCCGGGGGAGATGCGGTAGGTGCAGCGGCGGGCGCACAGAAGGACGTGCGGTCCGCTCCACGCGCGTGCGGCGACGGTGCGGAAGAGATCGAGCCGGCGGGCGCAGAGCCCCCGGCAGGCGGTCGCGGCCGCGCAGATCGGGCAGTGGTCCTCGACGAGGAGGAACCCCTTCCCGTCCCTAGACCGCTCCGCCATGTAGCCCTCCTCAGGGCGGATGGCGGCGAGCTCCTGGACCTTGCGATGGAGGGGGGCGCGGGGGAGACGCGCTCGCCGTTCGCGCGCGCCGGGCCGCTTCAGCGCAGGATCCGCGCGCGGATCGTGCCCGGGATCTCCTTCAGCCGGGCGAGGAGCGCGGTCGACGCCGGCCTCTCGATGTCGAACACGACGTAGCCGACGCCCTTGCGCGTCTCGAGGTGTTGCGCGAGGACGTTGATCCCCTCCGCGGCGATCACGCTGTTGATCCGCTGCAGCATGCCGGGGACATTCTCGTGGATGTGCAGCACTCGGTTCGCCTCGCCGTGCGGCGCGAGCGTGATCTCCGGGAAGTTCACGGCGCCGACCGTCGAGCCCTGGTCGCTGTACGCGACGAGCTTGCCGGCGACCTCGGTGCCGATCTTCTCCTGGGCCTCCTCGGTCGACCCGGCGACGTGCGGCGTCAGGATCACGTTCGGAATGCCCCGCAAGGGGCTATCGAGGGGCGCTTCGGGGGAACGCGGCTCGCTCGGGAACACGTCGACCGCGGCGCCCGCGAGCCGGCGCTCGCGCAGCGCCGCCGCGAGCGCCGCGAGGTCGACGACCACCCCGCGGCTCGTGTTGATGAGGAACGCCCCCTTCCGCATCGTGCCGATCCGCGACGCATCCATGAGGTTCGTCGTCGAGGGCGTCTGCGGCACGTGCAGCGTCACGATGTCCGCCTTCGCGAGCAGCTCCTCGAGCGTCGCGACCGGCGTGGCGTTCCCGAGCGGCAGCTTGGGCACGAGGTCATGGAAGATCACGCGCATGCCCATCGCCTCCGCGAGCACGGAGACCTGCGAGCCGATGTGGCCGTAGCCGACGATGCCGATCGTCTTGCCGCGCACCTCGTGCGCGCCGGCAGCGCTCTTCGGCCACGAGCCCGCGTGGACGAGCCCGCTCTTCCGGAACGCGTCGCGCTCGAGCATGATCGAGAGGCCGATCACGAGCTCGGCCACGGATCGTGTGTTCGCGTGCGGCGCGTTGAAGACGGGGATGCCGCGCTCCGCCGCGGCCTCGACATCCACCTGGTCCGTGCCGATGCAGAAGCAGCCGATCGCGACCAGCTTGGGGCCGGCGCCGATCGTCGCGCCGTCGAGGACGGTTCGCGAGCGGATGCCCACGAAGTGGGTGTCCTCGAGGAGCGCCGGGAGCTCGGAAGGGGAGGGGGCGCGGGGGAGGGCCTCGATCTGCGTGTACCCGTGCTCCTTGAGGTAGGCGACCGCGCTCGAGTGGATTCCCTCGCAGAGGAGGATCCGGATCCGTTCGCGCGGGAAGGACGGCGTCACCGCCACAGCGGTGAAGATACCGCACCGTACGGCTAGCAACTCGCGAGGATGAATCGGAGGGCGGCGGCCGAGGGGGCTTCCGGGGCGCCTTTCGCGAGCACCGACGCGCGGCGCACGTTCGCCGTGAACGCGATGAAGTGATCGACGAGCCCGTCGCGAAACGGCTCCCAGTCCGTGATCCCGTCGCCCACGAGGACCCGCGGCCGCGGCATCGCAACCAGGTGCGCGCGGAGCTGCTCCGGCTTGTCGCGCGCCTCGATCCCCAGGAGCTCGCCGTCCTCCGACCAGCGCGCCTCCGTCGCGAGCACGCGCTCCCGCGGGATCTTAAGCCGCGCCGCCACCGGCAGCAGCGCCTCCGCGAGCCCGCCGCTCACGAGCCACAGCTGCCACGCCCCCCAGCCCCCCTCCATTCCCGGCGTGATCCACGTGAGCGCCTCGCGGCCCAGGGCCTCGACCTCCGCGCGGGTCGGCCGCGCGAGCGCGAGCCGCTTCTCCAGCGACTCGCGGAACGGGATCCGCCCCTCCATGCCCGCCGCGGTGATTCCGCGGATCTCGTCCGCGAGGTCGGGCCGCGCACGCGCGAGCAGCACCTCGAGGCTCTCGCGCGTGATCAGCGTGCTGTCGAAGTCGAGGATGAGGGTTCCGCGAGGAGCCTGTCCACCCATTCGTCGAGCTGCTTCTCGCGCACGTTCTTGGCGCGGATGACGCCGTTCTTGTCGATCACGTAGATCGTCGGCCACGCGGAGACGTTCCACTTGGACGCGATCGGCCCGCTCGTGCTGCCGTCACGGAAGCTCGGCCACGTGATCTTCTCCTCGGCGCGCCGCTTCCTGAGCTTCTCCATGTCCTTGTCGCTGTTCACGCCGACGAGCGCGAAGGGCTGGTCCTTCCGTCGGGCCACGAGCGACCGCTCGTGCGGGTACATGCCCCGGCAGGGGCCTCACCAGTCGCCCCAGAAGTCGAGTACCACCACCTTCCCCTTGAAGTCGGAGAGCTTCATCGGCTTGCCGTCGAGGTCCTCTCCCTCGATCTCGGGCGCCGTCTTCCCGATGCCCAGGTGCTCGATCTCGAAGATGCCGCCGTCGGCGCGAGCGCCGAGCGTGCCCTCCCACGACGGAACGTCCGCGTACTTCTCCTTGACCTGCCGGTAGAGCGCGATCGCCGCCGCCTCCTCGCCCGCCTCTGCGCCGATGTCCGCGAGGCGGAGCAGCGCGTGGCCGCGAACGTCCGCGTGCGGGCTCTTCTCCGCTAGACCGCGGAGGTCCGCCGGCTGGAGGTGGTAGAGAACGCCCTTCATCGCCGCCGCGTCGCGGTGGTCGCGCAGGAGGATCCCCACAGCGTCCGTCCGGTCCGCCTCCGCCCGCGTGCTCTGGACCACGAGGACGAGCGCCTCGGCCGCCGCGTCCGTCTTCGGGTGCCCCTTCGCGAACGCGAGGAAACGGGGCATGAACGCCACGCTCGGGTACTTCGACCAGTCGAGGCTGGCCTCCCCGCCCTTCTCCTGCGCCTCGCGAGCGGGGCGGAGGAACTCCTGCACCGCGGTCTCGTACTCCTTCTTGAGCGCGTCGAACGCGGTCTGGGCGTCGTCCGCGAGCGCGGCGGCCCCGAAGACAAGAAGCAGCAGTGCCTTGCGCATGCGCAGAGTGTACGGAAAATCGGTCGTCGTGCGTTCCCTCCTCCTCGCGCTCCTCCTCCCTCCCCTCGCGTGGGCCGCGCCCGACCTCAAGAAGGTCGAGGAGTTCGGCACGCGCTGGTGGAAGGCGCGGCCGGTGAACAAGTTCCACGACTGGGACCCGAGCGCCCGCGCCGCGCTGCTCGAGGAGGCGAAGGGCTTCGGCGCGATCCCCGAGGGTTCGCTCGAGCAGGTGCGCGACGCGCTCTGGAAGACCGTAAAAAAATACGGTCCGAAGGGGAAGGGCAAGGGCAAGATGTACATCGAGGACCACGGGTACAAGAGCGAGTACACGCACGACGAGATGTGGGCGAGCGTGAAGGGTGGGGGCAGGGGGGAGGGACTCGTCGTCGGGATCCACGGCGGCGGCGAGGGACAGGGGAGCGCCGACACCGGCTGGACCATGAAGGGGTGCATGGGGATCTACCCGCAGGGGCTCCTGATCCACGGCGACAACTGGAACCGCGTGCACGGCGAGAAGGAGATCCTCACCTTCATCGAGATCGCGAAGGCGCAGTACGACATCGATCCCGACCGCGTCTACGTGATGGGCTTCTCGATGGGGGGGACGGGGTCGTGGCACATGGGCGGGAGGTTCCCCGACCTGCTCGCCGGCGTCGTGCCCGGCAACGGCGTGCTCATGGCGAACCCGAAGAGCCAACTCTGGACGAAGGAGGAGGTGCTCGCGATCCAGTACGGGCTCGTCCCGAACGTGCGCAACTTGGCGGTCTACTTCTTCTGCGGCACGAAGGACGACCACTGCATGCCCGGGACATTCCTCTACGCGTGGGACATGATCCAGGACCTCAAGAAGGAGGACCCGGAGGGCTACGGGAAGATCCACTTCCAGTGCTACGAGGGGCTCGCGCACAGCTACCCACCCGGGGAGCCGACGAACGCGATCAAGTTCATGTCGGCGCAGCGGCGCGACGCGTATCCGCAAAAGATCCGGTGGGAGTACGCGGCGAACCCCTACCCGATCCCGGACGGGAAGGACACGACGACGCGGTACCAGCAGCACTGTTTCTACTGGATCTGGGTCGACGAGCCGCAGGACCGGATGGACATCACGGCGACGCGGAACGGGAACGAGTTCGACGTGGAGCTCGCGGGCATCCAGCCGAAGGGCTGCTACGTGATGCTCAACCCGGCGATGGTCGACGTGAGGGAGGAAGTGGTGGTGCGGGTGGACGGCAAGGAGATCTACCGCGGCAAGCCCGTGCCCGACTTCGCGACGGTCGTGGAATCGCTGGACGACAAGCTCGACAAGACGCTCACCTTCGACCGCAAGGTCCCGCTCTGGAAGGAGTGACGAGGCGCGGTCGCTCGGCGCCAGCGCGGAGCAGGTCTCGGTCGCCCGGAGGGCGCCCCTCAACGGCCTGTCCGCGTCGTCGGCGTGGTCGCGCGCTTGAGGAAGAGGAGCGCGAAGCACGTCTCCGACGTGTCGCCGTCGCCGGGCTCGTCCCACGCGCCCGACTCCTTCTGGCGGGAGAGCAGCTGCTCGGCCCCCTCGAGATACCAGTCCTTGCCGCCCACGCGCTTCACGCCGGTGAGCGCGCCCGCCCGCTCGACGCTGTAGAGGTAGTAGTAGTACCAGTCGCCGCCGGGATGGCCGGGGTTCCTGTCCATCCCCCAGTTGCGGTCGAGCCACGCCCAGCCGCCGAGGATCATCTCCTCGATGTCGCGCTCC
>DASUGR010000006.1:0-16874 GCA_036273915.1 Planctomycetota bacterium
CTCGTCGGCGCGCTCCTCGCGGGCTCCAAGGAGGACACGACGACCGGCGACGTCGCCGACTCGCTCGGCATCGGCCTCGTCTATGCCATGACCGCGCCCGACGCGGACTGGTGGAGCGAGGGGCACGGATCCAAGAAGGACGCCTTCGACGTCGTGCGGAAGGAGCTCGGGCAGACGATGCCCGAGATCGACAAGCCGAAGTGGAACCAGCTGCAAAACGAGTGGGTCGCGCAGGTCGAGCGGAACAAGGCGCGGCTCGCGGCGATCGGGCGCGCGGGCGGGCTCGAGGGGGGCGCGCTGCGCGGCCTCATGATCCACTGGACCGCGAAGGGGCTCCTCGACCAGGCCGTCGGCGCGCGCGTCCGGCCGGAGGACTTCCACACGGAGCGCGCGATCGGCGACGTGAGCATCGGGCGGTTGCAGGCGACGTCGGCCGCGGGCGCGGGAACGTTCCTCGCGCGCGTCTACCACCGCCCGTACAAGCGCGGGGGCGAGCAGGTCGGCGCCGCGTACGCGATCCTCGCGGAGGGCGCGCTCTCGACGGACGCCGGGCCGGGCGCGTGGACGTTCCTGACGCCGCTCCTCGTCGTGCTCGCGTGCGCGGGGTTCGTGGTCGTCGCGATGCGCACGAGCGAGGGTGTGAAGGGGGTGGCGCGCGACCTCGAGATCATCGGGCGCGGCAAGCTCGACCACCGGATCGGCACCGGGGGCTCGGGCGAGGTGGCCTACCTGCGCCGCTCCGCCGACCGGATGGCGAAGAACCTCCAGCTCATCCAGACGACCGGCTCGGGCGACCTCGACGAGGCGGTCGCGAAGGAGCTGGACCTCGCGAACCAGATCCACCAGGGCCTGCTCCCGTCCGACACGCCGCGGCTCGCCGGCTACGAGCTCGAGACGCTCTTCAAGATCGGGCGCGCGATCGGCGGCGACTACCACGACTACATCGAGCTCGACGACCAGCGCATGGCGATCGCGCTCGCGGACTGCTCCGAGAGCCTGCGCGGCGTGCCCGCCGCGATGGTCATGGCGATGACGCGCGCCTACCTGAAGGCGTCCGTCGACCCGTCGACCGGGCCCGCGGACTGGCTCAAGGCCGTGAACCGGCGGCTCGCGCGCGACTTGAAGCCGGGGATGGCGGTGACCGCGCTGATCGTCGTGCTCGACACGTCGACGCACGAGGCGGTCGCGGCAAGCGCAGGCCACCGCCCGATCGTGCTCTGGCGCGCGGGCAAGACCGCGACGGTCAACCCGAACGGCATCGCACTCGGGCTCGACATCGGCCCGGTCTTCGACAAGACGATCGAGGAGAAGAAGTTCTCGGTCCAGAAGAACGACCGGGTCGTGCTGTACACGGACGGCGTGATCGGCGCCAGGAACGACGCGGGCGAGGTGTACGGCGAGGAGCGCTTCCTCGAGGCCGTGCGGCGGCAGGGCGCGATGAACAGCGCGGCGTTCGTGAACTTCATCGCCGGGGGCGTGGACAAGTTCCTCGGTGAGGGCGGCCAGACGGACGACATCACGGTCACCACGTTGAAGCGCGTGAAATGAACGACCCGGCCGAGGGCCTCCGCGCCTTCCAGCGGCAGATCGAGCGGATCTACCTCGCGCGGGACAAGGCGCGCGGGTGGGAGCGGACGTTCGTCTGGTTCGCCGAGGAGGTCGGCGAGCTTGCGCGCGCGCTGCATCGCGGCGACGAAGGGGGGCTCCGGGGGGAGTTCGCGGACGTGGCGGCGTGGCTCGTGACGCTGGCGTCGATCCGCGGCATCGACCTCGGCGAGGCGGCGCAGAAGTACGCCAACGGTTGCCCGCGCTGCGGCGCCACCCCGTGCGTGTGTCCGTAGGTACCGAGTACGCGGTCCGCGCGACGCAACCCACTGTCGGACCGCAGGTTACGACGAAGGAGTGCGGACTCCGGGGTCCGTCCTGACGCGGCTCCCGTCGGCGGCGCCCCACGCGCACGTGCCCCCCCTCGCGGCCCGCCGCTCGTCCGCCTCCGCCCACCCGTCCAGCGAACGCGTCTCCTCGCGGAGGAGACCACCGTGGCTGCGATCCCGAGGACCACGAGAGGAACCTCGTGCTCCGCCAGCCATAGCTGCACGGGCGCAAGCCCCCCGCAGCCCCCCACGTCGAAGCCGCGAGCATCCATGATCGCGAGGAACGCCGCCGCCCCCGGCACGACGAGCGCGACGAAGAGTGCCGCGAGCCCGCGGCCGAGCGCTGGCCGCAGGAGCATCACGCCGCACGGGAGCGCGGCGAGCATCATCAGCCCGTTGACGTCGTTGAACGGGCGGACGTGATTGGGACCGGGATCGACCATCTGCACGGCGAAGGAACTCGCGAGGACAGAGCCCCAAGGCGACCGGCACGACCTCCGGTAGGCGGCGAACCCGCAGCCACCGCGGCGGCCCGTACCGGCGCGCGGCAACGGCGGACCCGGACCTCGGGGTCCGGGTGCCGGCATCGCAACCTCTTGCGAACCAACGACTTGTGCCAGCCAACGGCGGTACTCGGTACCGGGTCTACTTCTTCAGCTTCACCTCGACCGTCGCGATGCGGCCCGAGAGGATCTCCACGCGCATCGGCTCCGCGGTGTAGACCGGGTTCTCCGACTCCTCGTAGATCGTCATGACCGCCACGCCCGCACGCATCGGCTCCGACTGCGCGTCGCCGTTCTGGTCCGTCGGGCCCGCCCAGCCGACCCAGTTCTGGTCGTCGTCCATGAACTGCAAGTAGATCCCCCGGACCCCCTTGCCTTCCTCGTCGACCGCCTTGATCCTGAGCTGGCCGGTCGGCACGAGCGCGAGATCGTGCCGCACCATCTCGGACCCCGCCACCGACACGCGCGCGGTCGCGGCGCCCCGCTCCCCCATGTTCGCCTGCAGGATGTAGGTCCCCGCCGCGAGCCCCTCGAGGAAGAAGCGGCCGCGGTCATCCGTCTGGTCGTTGCCGCCGAGCACCCAGTCGCTCTGCTGCGACGCCCCCGGCCCGCGGTAGAGCCGTGCCTGGACATACGCGCTCCCGATCGGCTTGCCGTCCGGATCTCGCAGCGTCCCCTCGATCCCGCCGCCCGCGTCGAGGACGACATCCAGGGGGCCCGGGGGCACGAGCTCCTCGACGATCACGTTGTCCAGGACCTTGGGCTCGTGGCCCGGCGCCTTCACCGTGACCTGGTACTTCGCCGGCATCACCGCCATCTCGAACCTGCCGTCCGGCGACTGGATCCAGTTCTGCCAGCGCGTGCCGATGCGCCGCGACCTCCGATCCGCGCCCGGATCCTGCTGCGGCATCAGGCTCAGGAAGAAGCGCTCGAGCGGCCGCCCGGTGCTCGCGCTCCGCACGAGGCCCTGGAGCGTCTGCACGGGCTTGAGCACGATCTCGACGTCGGTCGTGCCCGTCTGGATGTCGAGGGCGGGGTCGGCGCCGCCGCCGGTCTGGAGGTTCGCGTAGATGTCGTACCGGCCCTCCGGCAGCCCGCCGAGCCGGAACCGCCCGAGGCCGTCGGTCTCGACGTAGCGGTACGTCATCTGCGGGGTGTCCTTCGGCCCGCGCGCGTTCACGCGGGCGCGGCTGACCGGCTCGCGCTCCGCGGTGAGGATCCTCCCCTCGATCGCGCCGCCGGCGAAGCTGATCTTCACGTCGGTCACCCGCTGCCCGTCGGAGCCTTCGAGCTGCTGGCCCGCCCAGCCGTAGGTCGCGCTGTAGGCGTAGAGCCACTGCTTGCCGGGCAGCGCGCCCTTCAGCCGGAACTTGCCCTCCGGGTCGCTGCACGTGATCGGGTTCTCCTGCCACCGGTACTGCATGACGAACTGGAACCCGGGCACCGCCTCCCAGCCCTGCATCTGCACGGTGACCGACGGGAGCGGCTTGTCGTCGCGGTCGCGGACCTCGCCCTCGACCGTCAGCCCCTCGGTGAGCCGCACGCGCACGTCGTTAGGCCCCGGACCCCCCACCGGTACCTCGATCGGGAACTTTTCTCCCGGGCCGTGGTCGCGGTGGAACGCGACGACCGCGACCTGCCCGGGCTGCACGCTCTCGAAGCGGAACGCGCCTCCTTCCCCGCTCGTCGTGAAGTTGCGCTGCTGGTCGCCCTGGTCGAGCTGCACGCCGGGCGCGAACGACACCCGGTGGAGGTAGATCCGCGCGCCCTTGACCGGCTTGTCCGCGCGGTCCATCACGACGCCCCCGACGGCGAGCGACGACGCGAGCTCGAAGTCGATCGAGCCCGTGCCGTCGCTCTGCCGCTGCTGCGCGAGGAACCCGTCGGCGCGGGCGTAGAAGACGAGGTTCGGCGCGGTGCTGACGTTCTCGAGCGCGTACCGGCCGTCCGCGTCCGTGGTCGCGGAGCGGTGGTAGTTCTCGAGCCCCTCCGCCACGGTCGCCCCGGCGAGGGGCCGCTGCTCGCGGTCGACCACGCGCCCGGAGAGCGTCCCGCCCTTCTCGAGCGCGAAGTCGACGCGGTAGCTGCGGCCGCTCCTGGGCACGAAGCTCGTGCGCTCGCCGCGCCGCAGCCCCTCGGCGACGACGACGACGCCGAACCCCTGCCACGTGCTCGCCGGCGGCGGCAGCTCCGAGAAGACGTAGTTGCCGTTCGCGTCGGTCTTCGCCTCCACGCGGAAGGCCCACTCGCTGACGATCACCATGGCGCCGACGACCGGCTGCCCGGTCTCGCGCGCGGTGACGGTGCCCTCGAGCTTCGCGCCGGGGACGAGCGTCAGGTCGACCCACGCGCCGACCTGCACGTTCGACGCGTAGGCGACCCCCGCGCCCGGCTTCTGCGCGAAGACGGAGTAGGTCTGGCGCTCGAGCGGCCCCAGCACGAAGAGGCCGTCCGCCTCCGAGCGGACGCGCGCCGTCAACCCCATCGCCGAGGGCTGCACGCGCCAGTCGCGGAACCCGCCGACGACGACCGCGTCGGTGACCGGCTTGCCGTCGCCGTCGAGCACGCGCCCGCGGATCGACTCCTCGAGCGGCAGGTTCCGGTCGCCGTACGGCGGCAGATCCTCCGCCTTTGGCTCCTCGGAGGCGGTCGCGGCGGCCGGCGCCGCGGGCGCCTTCGTGGCCTCCGCGGTCCCGGCGTCGGCCCTCCCCCGGGAGGATCCGGGGAGCCCCGCGTGGGCGGCCCGCGACCCCGTGAACGCGTCCGGGTGGAGGAGCGCCCCGACGAGGAGCACAGCACCCACGAGGAGCGCGATCACAAGCGCCCACTGCGACCGCTTCGCCGGCTTCCCCATCGGCGGTGTCTCATCCTAGCGCGATCGGGGTCCCCTCCCGCGTAAAAAGGCGCCGGCGGCCTTGCATACCTAGAGCGACAGAGTATTGATTTAAGTGGAATACCGCTCATGTCCGCTTGAGCTCCCTCAAGCGTTCAACGAACTCCCGATGCCTGTGGGCCGCCTCTCCCGGCGGCCCATGTCCTTTTCCGGGCTGGGAGGAAGCGAGGGGGCTCCGGGGGCCGTCCCCCATGGGCACGACCGCAGCGCGGGCGAGGGCGGGCCTGCCTTCGCCGTGGATCTGGAGGGGGCGACGGCGGGCTTGCCCGCCATAGCCCCGGAGGGGCGACGGCGGGCCCCCCAGCCCCCCCCGTTTCGCCCCGAAGGCTGGCCCGCGGCGCTACCTTGGGCCCCCGATGCCCCGAGCCCAGGTCACCCTCGACAAGGTCGTTTCGCTCGCCAAGCGCCGCGGCTTCGTCTTCCAGGCAAGCGAGATCTACGGCGGCTTCGAGTCGACCTGGGACTACGGCCCCCTGGGGGTCGAGCTCAAGCGGCGGATCGCGGACGCCTGGTGGCGGGACATGGTCATGGCGCGCGAGGACGTGGTCGGGCTCGACTCCGCGATCCTCCAGGCCCCGAAGGTCTGGGAGGTGTCCGGCCACGCCACGGGGTTCAACGACCCGCTCGTCGACTGCAAGACCTGCAAGGGCCGGTTCCGGGCGGACAAGCTCGCGATGTCTCAGTGCCCGCGGAAACCGAGCAAGCACCCGGGCGAGCACACCGACTGCGCGCTGACCGCGCCGCGGCAGTTCAACATGATGTTCAAGACGCAGGTGGGACCCGTGGAGGACTCCGCGGCGGTCGCGTACCTGCGGCCCGAGACCGCGCAGGGCATCTTCACCAACTTCCTCAACGTGCAGCAGACGATGCGGATGAAGCTGCCGTTCGGCGTCGCGCAGATCGGGAAGTCGTTCCGGAACGAGATCGTCACGGGCAACTTCCTCTTCCGCACGCGCGAGTTCGAGCAGATGGAGATGGAGTACTTCTGCCGGCCCGAGGAGTCGGCGGCGAAGTTCGACTACTGGGTCGCGGAGCGGCTGCGCTGGTACCGGTCGATCGGGCTCCGCGAGGAGAACCTGCGCGGGCGGCCGTACGAGAAGAAGGACCTCGCCCACTACGCGGCGGCGTGCACCGACATCGAATACCAGTACCCGTGGGGCTGGGACGAGCTCGAGGGCATCGCGAACCGCACGACGTTCGACCTCGCGCGCCACTCCGAGGCGTCGGGCAAGAAGCTCCAGTGGATGGATCCCGACACGAAGGAGTGGATCACGCCGCACGTGGTCGAGCCGGCGGCGGGGCTGTCGCGGCTCGTGCTCGTGGCGATGCTCGACGCGTACGACGAGGACGTGGCGGACGGAGAGCCGCGGACGGTGCTTCGGTTCCACCCGCGGATCGCGCCGATCACGCTCGGCATCTTCCCGCTCGTGAAGCGCGACGGGATGCCGGACAAGGCGCGCGAGATCGTGAAACGCTATCTCGACCGGTTCCCGGTCTTCTACGACGAGGGCGGCGCGATCGGCCGCCGCTATCGCCGGCAGGACGAGGTCGGCACGCCTTTCTGCGCGACGGTCGACAGCGAGACGATGACGGACGGCACGGTCACGATCCGCGAGCGCGACTCGATGAAACAGGAGCGCATGAAGATCGAGGCGATCGGCGACTGGATCGACGGGCGGGTCCGGGGGTAGGCGGCCGGGTCGCAGAAGGCGCCGCCGCCGGCGCCGCGGATTCAGGGGGGCGCGGGGGGCAGCCGAGGATTGCCCCGGTGCGGGAGCCTGCGCCGCGCCTTTGTCGGCCGCGGGGCAAAGTGACGTCCCGCCAAGGGCTGGGGCGAGGGCCAAGGATGCTCGTGGGTGCCGGCAGATCCCGGGTGCCGGGATTGTCGGACCCGTGCTGTATGCCTGTATTCAATGGATTGGATTCGGGAAAGGGCGTGCCCCTTGAGGGCCGCATTCTGTCTGCTGGAGCCGGGTCGTCGGCGACCCCGGGTGAGCCTCCGCGGTCCCCACCCGAGCGGAAGATGTTCGCACATTCGGCGCCACCCGCCGCCATGACCGGGGGGGGCGCCTGCGGACACACCCTGCCGGACCGCCAGATGTTCGCACACTGCCTGCGAACGACGGCGTGTAGGCGGTGTACGCACCACTGTCGTAAGCCATGCGGATCACCCTGAACCGGGCACGGTTCTTCGACGTCACCTCCCTACCGATGGCCAGCCGAGCGGCAGATATTCGCACACCGACATGACCCGCCCGCGCGGCTGGCGCCGCCGCCCCGCGGGACCGACCGACGCGCGGGCCCGGGGCTTGGTCCCCGCGGCTTCTACTTCTTCGGGAGGCGGGCGATCTCGTCGGCGGCCCAGTCCGCGATCGACGTCCCCGCGTAGCCCTCGCGGACGGTCTCGTACGCCTTCCGCTGGCCGTCGACGTCGCGGACCTCACGCAGGATGCGGAGCATCTCGGCCCCGCCCTCTTGGAGGATCGTGCGGATCGCGGCTCGCGCCTCCTCCATCAATTGCTCTTCGCCGCGCCAGCCGTCGCCGGCGCGCAGTGCCGCACGCCAGGCGGCGATCCGCCCGCCGGGGGTCTTCGCGGCGTTCGCCCGCTCGACCGCGGCGGCGACGGCCGCCTTGTCCCGCGCGGGCTCCTCCTGCTTCGCGCGCTGGAGGACCTCGCGGAGGACCGGGACGATCTCGTCGGGATCCGCGGTCGAGAGCGTAGGCAGCCCGGCGTACTCCGGGTCCGCGTTCTCGCCTCTCGGGTTCAGGAACAGCAGGGACGGCGTCCCCTCGACGTTGCCGCCGCAGGTCGGCACGAACCAGTCCTTGTACTCGTCCGCTCCCACGGAGACCGACAGCCACGCGAACGAGGGCGCAAGCTCGGCGATCCGCTCGTCCTTGTCGAGGTTCTTCAGCAGCTCGGCGGTGAGCGGGCACCCCTTCTGCCTGAGCAGCACCGCGATGGGCCGCTTCTCCGCCGCCGCCTTCTTCGCGCCGTCGAGGCTCTTCTGCCACTCGATCCCGGACTCCGCGCCCGCGACGGCGGCGAGCAGGAGGAGGGCGAACGGTCCGCGGCCGCCGCTCATTTCGGCGCGTCCCTCCGCTTCGGGAGCCGCGACAGCGTGACCGCGACGACCGGGGCCGAGTGCCGGCTCTCGAGCCCGTCGGCCGTCACCGACGTGACGACGTAGGCGTACTCGGTCGCGGGCTTCACCGTCGCGTCCGGGAAGCGCATCGCGCCGCGGAGCGGCCGCTCCGTGAGGCGCGTCCAGGGCCCGCGTACGCTCGACGCCCGGTAGACGTGGTAGCCGACGACGCCGTCGCTGCCGCCCGGGGTCCACGAGAGCGTCACGCGCCGGACGCCCGCCTCCGCGACCGGGAGGATCGGGGGGGCCGGGGGCGTCGTGAACGTGAGCCGCCCCGCCCACCGGTTCCTCCGGCCGTCCTCGATCGCGAGCCCGAACGTGATCGGGTGCCCGTCGTAATCCTGAGCGAGCTGGAACTCGAACGCCCGGCCGGGATGCGCGACCTCCTCGAGCGCGACCGAGCCGAGGGAAAGGGTGTCCTTCAGGAGCGTGACCGCGGGATCCGTGGTCCTGGCTGCGACCTTGACCCCGGACGCGCCCTCCGTGCCGCTGTTGTAGATGCCCACGGAGAAGCGGATCTTCCTCCCCGCGTCCTCCCACCCGATCCGCTTGTCGCGGTTGCCGTCCGCGTCGTCGACGGTCACCGCGACGCACGTGAGCGAGGGCCCCTCGACCGGCTGCCGGTACGTCCACGTCCACACGTCGCCCCCGGCCTCGAGCCGGAGCGTCGCCCATGCCTGGTGCCACGCGGGCGTGCGCCGGGCCGCGTGGACGCGGAACGCAACGCCGCCCTCGGTCCTCTCGGGCCCGGCCACCGCCCGGACGAAGGGATCGTCCTCGAACGCGAGCGTCAGCTGGCCGTCCGGGAGCGGCGCGTCCTTCTGCCACGAGAACACGAACCTGACGGTCTCGCCGGGGTTCAGGTCCTTCCTCGCGTTCCCGCGGAGACGTGCGGCGTCCTTGTCGGCGCGCGCCGCGTGGGCGGGAGCCTCGTCCTCCGCCTCCTCCCCCGTCCCGTCCTCCGTGATGCCCTCTTCCCCGTTCTCCGTCCGCTGCGGCGCCCCCGCCCCGGCCTCGTCCGGCGGCGCCTCCGGCGCGTCGTCGTTTCCGGTGTCGTCGATGAGCAGCGCCGGGCGCGGGACCGCGAGAGCGTCCGCCGGCGGCTTCGAGAGAACTGCCGCCTTCTTGCTCGCGGGCAGCCCGTTCTGCGCGAGCACGCCGATCCGCACCGTGCCGGGCCTTCCGGGCGCCGGGAGGCGCGCGACCCCCGAGTCGTCCGTCAGGCCGACGAGGCTCACGCCCTGCCCCTCGACGAAGACGCGGGCGTGGCGCACGGGCCTTCCCAGTGCGTCGGCCACGGCGACGCGGGCCGGGACGTTCACGGCGAGGCGCTCCCCCGAGATCGTCGGCGCGAACGGCGCCCCGGTCCGCACCCACAGCTCCGGATCCCCGAGCAGCTGCAGGACCTGGCGCACCCAGGTGTCCTGCTCCGCAGCCCGCTTCGCGGCGGCCACGGCGCTGCCGAGCTCCGGGCAGTCGCCGCTGAAGAGCCGCCGCCAGATCTGCTGGTCGACGTCCGAGCCGAACGAGAGGTGGCTGTACCCGATGTACGCGATCCCGCCCGCCCTCGGCTGCAGGACCATCTGCGACCCGAGGCAGACGTCCTTCTCGAACTCGTTGGTGTCGCAGGAGTTCGCGAAGATGACCGGGTACTTCCCCTCGTTCTTCAACGCCTTCACCTGGTTCACGCCCCAGCTCGTGTGGTCGTCGCACGCCCAGAAGTGGGCCGGGCAGCCGTGGCAGAAGAAGTCGAGGAACGCGTATCCCTTGTTCAGCTCGTCGGAGATCGCCTGGATCGGCTGAGGTTTGCGCTCGACCACGAGCTCCGCCGCGAACCCGGCGCCGCCGAGCTCGCGGAACAGCTTCGCGACCTCCTCCTGCCTCTGCTGGAACTGGCGCGCGCCGACCACGAGCGCACGCGAGCACCACGAGGCGTCCTTGTCCTTCGCGTCGACGTAGGCGAGGTACTTCTCGACGAACGCATCCGCCTCCTCGGACGTCTCGGCCGGGACGCGCCCGACGCAGAGGTCCTCCACGAGGTCGAAGCCGTCCCTGTCCGCCTCGCCGATGTAGCGGTCGCCGTTCCCGTTCCATCCGTATGCTTCGATCCTGTCCGGGTCGTCGCGCTCCTCGGGCAGGACGTCGGCGTAGTAGACGTCGCACGCGATCTGGTTCCCGCCGAGCGCCTGCTTGTACGCACGGATGCGCTGCGTCGGCACGGCGTCGACGCCGCCCCCGAGCAGCACCCAGCGCGTGCGCCAGTTCAGCCGGAGGTCCTGGAGAAGCCGGTAGAGGCGCTCCGGCAGGTCCACGCCCGGGTAGTAGGCGCTCCTCTGGAGCCACTCGACCGTGACGACCTGGGTGGGCATCCCCGTGGAGCGCTTCCAGTCGGCGAAACGCCGGAACGCGGGCACGAGCTCCTCGGACGTGACGATCACGTAGGGCACGCCGAGGTCCTGAGGAAGGTCCGGGTCCGGCTGGAACCGTCCTTTCGCGGTCGGCGCGGCACGGACAGCGGAGCCGAGGGCAAGGACCGCGGCGAGGGCGATCTTCCATCGGTGGCGCATGGGATTACGCGCGGGGAACGTATCCTACGCGATCGGGTCCGGAGCGCGCGGTGCGCCACCGGGGGCCCCGGCTCGGGGGCGCTGGCTCGCCGGGGCCGGACTCAGGGGGGCAGGGGGGGCGGCCGAAAAGGAGGCGTGCCCCCGCCGTTCGTGCCTGCCCGACTGCCGCGGTCCGTTCTCGGTCGCCGGCGCAGCTCGGCGGGGTGGCTTGCCGTGCGCCTCGCCCTGGTCGTCGCACTCCTCGGCGGCCGCGTGTTGGGGGACATGCCGCTGATCCATCGTTTCCCATGAGGGGACCCCAACGGTCTCAGTGAGACCGCGACGATCGCGATGCTCCGGAACCTGATCTCCGCGCAGGAACAGTTCCGGCGCGAAGTCCACATCGACGAGGACGGCGACGGCCAAGGGGAGTTCGGCGGCCTTGCCGAGCTGATGGGCCGGCCCGGGGAGCGCGGGAGCGGGGGGATGGAGCCACTGCTCGTTTCCCGGAAGCAGGTCGACGCTGGCCGCGTGATGCGACGCGGGTACTACTGGCGGCTCTACCTCCCGCGCCGGGGCGGCGGCCTCATCGCCGAGCGCATGGAGGGCGGCTTCGCGAGGGGCGAGGTGGATCCCGACCGCGCCGAGCACGCGTGGTACGTGTACGCGTGGCCCATCGAGGAGGAGTACCGAGGCCAGCGCACGTTCTTCGCGTCAGGCGAGGGGGCCATGTGGGCGACCCAAGGTCTGCACGGCGCGCCGGATGGGTCGGACGTCGAGGACTACGTGGCCGACGACGAGCCCGCGCCCCACGCTGCGGACGGTCTCGACTGGCACGACATGGGAGGAACGGGCCGGGATGGCCGGGTGTGGCGCCAGACGGGGTGACGGCGCGCGCGCGGGCGTGCGCCCAGCTCAGCGAAGGCGTGCGTGACCAGCGATGTGGAGCCGCGCGCTGGTGGGCGATGGGCCAAGGCGCCGTCGGGCCCGGGCGGCGATGAAGTGGCGCCCCCGCAAGTGTGGTCGCCGGGCGATGCGAACCTGTCGGACCCGTGCTGTACATCCATATTCAATGGATTGGATTCGGGAAAGGGCGTGCCCCTCGCGGGCGGTGTTTTGTCCAGCGGGGGCGATCCGTCGCCGGACCGGCGGGGGCCCTTTCGCGCCCGCCCCGAGCGGAAGATGTTCGCACTCGCGGCGCCACCCGCCGCCATGACGGCGGCGCCTGCGGACACCGCCTTGGCGGAGCGGAAGATGTTCGCACTCCGTCAAGACGGGCCCTTTGGCCGCGCCGCCAGATGTTCGCACACCGACATGCCCCGTCCGCGCGACCGGCGCCGCCGCCCCCGGCGGGAGCCCCAAATAGCATGGACGCGTGACGTCCGCGGAGACGATCCGGGTTCGTTTCGACCGACGCGCCGGGCGGCGATCGCCGAGATGGCTGCTCGCTTGGCCGGCCCTTGCGGGCTGCGCGCTCTGGCCGCCGGACCTGCTCACCCGCGCGATCTTCTGGGGTCACCTGGAGCGACCCCCCTGTCATTGTTCCTGCTCCTCGGCCTCGCGCCCTGGGCCCCGTGGGCCATGCTCCTCGCGTTGTCGGAGCGGCCTCCTTTGCGCCGCCGAGCCCTCCTCGCCAATGGCGCGTTCCTCCTGATCACCGCGACGATCTACGGTGCGGTTTTCTAGGCGGTGGCCCCCGAAGCCCCCTCCCTTCCGGCCCCCCAGGCGCCTATACTCCTCGCGGCGATGAACGGCAGGTGGGTTGCCGCGGTGGCGGCGTTGCATCTTCTCGGAATCGCGGCGGGCGCCGAGGACTTCGACACCGCGTTCAAGGCCTACAAGACCGGCGTGAAGCGGCCGTCGCTCCGCAAGCGCCACGAGGCGCGGGAGCGTCTCGCGCGGACCGGCGACGCCCGGGCCCTGAAGGCGCTCATCCAAGACTACGGCCGGCCCGAGGAGCCCAAGGACCAAGTCCGCTACCTCATCGCATCGATCACCAGCGAGGCGTTCCCCGGCAAGGAGCACGCCCAGACCTTCGACGACTGGCGCGCGAGGAACTCCAGCGCGACCGACGCCTGGCTCTGGTTCCTCGCGCTCCGGCAGCACCTCGAGGCGGCGGGCCCCGAGGAGGTGGTCGCCGTCGCCAGGAGCGACAAGAACGTTTTCCTCCGCGCGGCGGCGATCGAGGCCCTCCGCTTCGACCGCGAGGGCGATCCGCTCCCCTTCCTCGCGGAGATGGAGAGAAAGCTCCCGTCGAGCAGCACGGACCGCGCCGTCCTCCTCGAGAGCCTCACCGCGCTCCTCTGCAGCCGCGACGAGCAGCTGAAGACGCCGCAGTTCGCCGAGGTCGCGTCCGCGCTGATCCGCCGCATGGACGAGCCGGGAACGATGGACCGCACGCGGATCGCCATGGGCCGCCAGTTCGCACGGCTCTTCAAGACCCGCTTCGTCTGGCGCGACGGCGCGCGCTGGCAGCAGGAGCTCGACTTCGTCCAGCACGGCGGCAAGCAGCCCCAGGACGAGCGCTACGCGCCGCCGAAGTTCGCCGGCATCGAGGCGTCCGGCGACCGCATCTGCTACGTGATCGACCTCTCCGACTCGATGCTCGAGCCGCTCACTCCCGGGGAGCTCAAGAACCTCCCCAAGGGGCCGGTCACGGGAACGCCCTCCGCGAACGCGAAGATCGCCAAGAACGACGCGTGGACGAAGGCCTTCGAGAACGTCCGGTGGGACAAGGTCACGAACAAGTTCGAGGCGGCGCGCGAGATGCTCAAGGCGTCGCTCCTGATGCTCGAGGAGAACCAGCACTTCTGCGTCATCTGCTTCGGCGACGGCGCCGGCACCCTCAAGGGCACGAAGGGCCTCCAGAAGGCGACGCTCGACAACATCCAGGGCGCGATCCGGACGCTCGATGCCATCAAGCCGGGCGCGAAGAAGCAGGACCGGCCCTACGGCACGCTCATGGGAGCCACGAACATGCACGGCGGGCTCCACCGCGCCTACAAGCTGAAGAGCGGCATGATGGTCGGCCCGGGCGAGTACGTGAACGCCGCCACGTTCGACGACGGCTGCGACACGATCTTCCTGCTGTCGGACGGCGCGCCGACGTGGGACGACTGGGCCGCCCACGACAGCAAGGACGTCGGCGACTACGCGGGCGACCCGGAGAGCGGCGCCCGGCACCAGGACTCGGACAACCTCATCTTCCAGGGGCCCTACGCGCGCGGGTACCAGATCATCGACGACGTGACCCGGCTGAACCTCTTCCGCAAGGCGGAGATCCACTGCGTGGGGATGGGCGGCGCGGAGATGAACATGCTCGAGACGCTCGCCGCGATCGGCAAGGGGCGGGCCGTCGACCTGACGCAGGGGAAGTAGGCGCGCCCGCGAAGGCGAAGCGAGGGGGGCCGGGGGGCCGCGACGGCTCCTACCTGAGCGTCGTGTAGATGCGGTGGACGTCGTCCTCCTCGTCGATCGCCTCGAGGAACTCCTCGACCTCCTTGCGCTGCCCGGGCGGGAGGTCCATCGTCTCCTTCGGCACGTAGCCCATCTCCGACGTCGTGACCGACCACCCGGCCTCGCGGAGGCTCTTCGTGACCGCGTCGAGGTCGCTGAGCTCGGTAAAGAAGCGCGCGCCGGTCTGCCCCTCGGGAACGCTCTCGAGCGGCTCGACGTCCTGCGCGCTCGCCTCGATGGCCGCCGCCTCGATGTCGAGCCCCGCCCCGTCGTGCGTCGCCTCGACGATCCCGCGGTGCTGGAAGAAGAACGTGACCTTCGCGCCGAGCTGACCCTTCTTGAAGAGCGCGCGCATCGCGGGCGCGGTGCGCTTCTGGTTGTCGGTCATGCACTCGACGATCACCGGCACCTTGAAGGGCGCGAACCCCTCGAAGGTGACGAGCTGGAGCTCGATCTTCTCGTCGAGGAGCCCGGCGCCCTTCTTGATCGCGCGCTGGATCACGTCGTTCGGCACCGATGCCTTGCGGGCGGCCTCGACGGTGACGGCGAGCCGCGGGTTCATGGCCGGGTCGGGCAGCCCCGACTTCGCGGCGATCGCGATCTCGCGCGCGAGCTTGCTGAAGAGCTTGCCACGCTTGGCGGCGTTGATGTCCCGGTTCTTCTGGAGCCACTGGCGTCCCATGCGACGGGAGAGGATAACGCGCGCACCACGGGATCGATCTGAACCAGCTCTATCTCGCCGTCGAGCGGTCGCTTCCTGGGGGAAGCGCGGGGGGGCTGGGGGGCGCTCACACGCGTTCGGCGACGAATCGTTCGACGGGGAGCGATGTCCGGGCGGCCCCCCAGCCCCCCCCTTTTAGCGCCCCCTTAGCGGTTAGGCCCCGTACTGTTGGAGGAACGATGGACATCTTCTACCTGATCGTCGCCGCGGCGTTCTTCGCGGTCACCGCGTACGCGGTGCGGAAGGCGCCGGACTTCGACGCGGGAGGCAAGCCGTGAACGTGCTCCACCTGGTCGGCGGGATCGTCGCCGTGGCGCTCCTCGTCTACCTGTTCGCGGCCCTCTTCCGGCCGGAGATCTTCGAATGACCCCTTGGCTGCAACTCGTCGCCTACGTCGCGATCCTCATCGCGGCGGTGAAGCCGCTCGGCGCCTACATGGCCCGCGTGTACGAGGGGCGGCCGTGCGGCCTCGACCGCGTGCTCGGCCCCGTCGAGCGGCTGCTCTACCGTCTCTCGGGGGTGGAACCCTCGGCGCCGATGGGGTGGAAGCGGTACACGCTCGCGATGCTCGCGTTCAACTTCGTCGGATTCCTCGCCGTGTACGCGCTCCAGCGCCTGCAGGCGGCGCTCCCGCTCAACCCCGCGGGGTTCCCCGCGGTGACCCCGGACTCGTCGTTCAACACCGCCGTGAGCTTCACCACCAACACGAACTGGCAGGGATACGGCGGCGAGACGACGATGAGCCACCTCGTCCAGATGGCCGGGCTCGCGGTCCAGAACTTCGTCTCGGCCGCGACCGGCATGGCGATCCTCGCGGCGGTCGTCCGCGGCTTCGCCCGCGAGCGCGTGGACCGCATCGGCAACTTCTGGGCGGATCTCGTCCGCACCACGCTCTACATCCTGCTCCCGCTCTCGCTCGTCGTCGCGCTCGTGCTTGTCTCGCAGGGCGTCGTCCAGACGTTCCGCGGGGCGGAGACCGTACGCCTCGTCGACGCTCCCGCGGGCGCGCAGGTGACGGAGCAGACGATCCCCCTCGGCCCGGTGGCGTCGCAGATCGCGATCAAGCAGCTCGGCACGAACGGCGGCGGCTACTACAACGTCAACTCGTCCCACCCGCTCGAGAACGCGACCCCCCTCTCGAACGCCCTCGAGCTCTTCTCGATCCTCGTGATCTCGGCGGCGCTCTGCGGCACGCTCGGCAGGATGGTCGACGACAAGCGCCAGGGGCGCGCGCTCCTCGCGGCGATGGTGGTCATGTTCGTGCCGCTCGCCGCGGCCTGCATGATCGGGGAGGGCGGGGGGAACCCCGCGCTCGAGAAGCTCGGCGCCGAGCCCGGATCGCCGAACCTCGAGGGCAAGGAGGTGCGATTCGGCGCGCCGCTCTCCGCGATCTGGGCCTCGGCGACGACGGCGGCGTCGAACGGCTCCGTGAACAGCATGCACGACTCCTTTACGCCGATCGGCGGGCTCGTCCCCATGTGGCTGATGCAGCTCGGCGAGGTCATCTTCGGCGGCGTCGGGTCGGGACTCTACGGGATGCTCGCCTTCGCGATCATCGCCGTGTTCGTCGCGGGCCTCATGGTCGGGCGCACGCCCGAGTACCTGGGCAAGCGGATCGAGGCGTTCGAGATGAAGATGGCGAGCCTCGCCGTCCTCGGGCCGTGCCTCGCGGTGCTGCTCGGGACGGCGCTGGCCGTGGCGCTGCCCTCCGGCCGCGCGACACTCAACAATCCC
>DASUGR010000007.1:0-16249 GCA_036273915.1 Planctomycetota bacterium
GTGCGCTTGAACTCGTCGATCGTCCTCGGCTCGCCCAGTTCCTCGGCGCCCACCATGAGCTTCCCGAACGCGGTGCCGACATCCCCCAGGTAGTTGAGCCCGACGACCGCGTAGCCACGCCAACGGAAGAGGTTCGAGAGCGCCTGGCCGATCACCGCCGAGCGGAGGTGGTGGAAGAGGAGCGGCTTCGCGATGTTCGGCGAGCCGTAGTCGATGACGATCGTCTTTCCCGCTCCCTCGTCCGACCGCCCGTACTCGGCACCCGCGGCGGCAAGCGTCCGTTCGGTGAAGGCCTTCCGGTTGAGGCGGAAGTTCACGAACGGCCCCTGCGCCTCGGCCGAGACGAGCCACTCGTCGGGCTCGAAGGCCTTGGCGACGCGCGCGGCGATCGCGGGCGGCGGCTGTCCCAGCGCCTTCGCGAAGGGGAAGCAGGGCAGCGAGAGGTCGCCGCGGTCGCGCTCCTTCGGCACCGTGACCGCGCCGCGCGCGAGGTCGAGCGGCAAGCCCGCCCTGCCCGCGGCGCGCGCGACGGCATCCTCGAACTCCTTCATGGCGCGGAAAGAAGGGTAACCGACGGGCCGCGATTCACGGGGGGTCCGGGGGCCGGTTCCGGCCTACCGGATGCCGAGGAGGGCGTAGAGGTCCTTGCCGGTCCTCGATTCGAAGTCCGCCTTCAGCCGGCGGCAGATCCCGAGGTTCCTCTCGAAGAAGGGCGACGGGCCGTAGCGCCGCGCGAGGTCCTCGTACCGCTCCTCGAGCGTCACGCGTCTCGGCCCCGCGGCGAGCGCGTCGGCGAGCGCGATCGCCTGCTCCGCCGGATCGAACGTCTCGAGGTCGCACGCCTCGCTCATCTCCCGGTAGTGCGGGCCCCGGGGATCCGGCGCGCCCTTCGTGTAGTGCGACAGGCAGGGCGGCGCGTAGCCCGGGTGGCCCGCGGCGACGACGAGCCGGAACCCCTCGAGCGGGTGGCGGTCGTCGTGCGTGACCGCGCGGCCGATGTCGTGGAGCCAAGCCGCCGCCTCGACGTAGTCGGGGTCAAGGGACCCCTCCCCGATCACCCGCGCCATGAGGGCCACCTCCGCGGTGTGCGCGACGACCTTCGCCCCCTCGCCCACGCGCGAGACGAGGAGCGCTTTCGCCTCCGGCGGCGGGAGCCCGCGCCGGAGGATCGGGTCCTTGAGGAAGACCGCGGCGTCGCGCACGACCGTGCGCAGGTTCCCGTGCCGGATCGCGGCGAGCGTCCCGTCGAGATCCTTCCACTCCGCGAGGTCGTGCTCCCTCGAGAGCCGCACGTCGCGGGAGGCCGTCTCGCCCGCGTAGTAGGTGACCTCCTTCATCCCGCCGCCCGACGGATACCGTATTTTTCTAAGGAACCACCGGTTCGGCCGCACGTCGGTGATGCCGGTCTCCTCGGCCGTCTCCCGCAGCGCGCCGTCGAGCGTCGCTTCGCCGGGCTCGAGGTGCCCCTTCGGCAGGCCGACGTCGCCGTGCCTCGCGTTGCGGAGGACGAGGTAGCGGAGGGGCGCCTCCCGCCGGAAGAGCACGAACCCGCTCGCGACCGCGCACATGCCGGCAAGCGTAACCGGCGGATGGCGGACGGGGCGCGTTCGGCTAGAATCCCGCGTCCAGTGCGCGGCGTCCTGAAGGACCTCCAGCGGATCCTCGAGGCGGTGCCCGAGGCCGAGACGCGCCGCTTCGTCGAGGCCATCCGCGACGCCCGGCGCGTCTTCATGTACGGCCTCGGGCGATCGGGCCTCGTCGCGCGCATGTTCGGCATGCGCCTCGTGCACCTGGGCCTCGACGCGACGGTCGTCGGCGACACCACGACCCCCGCGATCCGGACCGGCGACCTCATGATCCCCTGCTCCCGGTCGGGCCGCTCCCCGATCCTCCACCACATGATCCGCCTCGCGCACCGGGAGAAGGCGCGCGTCGCGGCGGTCGTCGGCACGCCCGAGGCGCTCAAGGCGGACCTCATCGTGCGGCTGCCCCTGGAGGCGGCGAAGACCGAGCGTCCGCAGCCCATGGGCTCGCTCTTCGAGCAGGCGCTGCTCCTCTACCTCGACCACGTCGTCCTGCTCCTCATGGCGGAGCTGAACAAGACGGTCGAGGACATGGAGCGGATCCACTCGAACCTGCCGTGAGAGGCGGGGGGGCTGCGGGGGCGCACCGAGCGGCGGGACCCCTCCCCCGCGCCCCCTCCCGTCCCCCGCGCCGGAATCGCCTCACGGCGCGACGCCTTCGCCCTCGGGTTAACTTGACCGGGATCCCCGGGGGGCCCACAGTATGGGGGCTGCCCCTGCTACAGCGCGGAGGCCCACATGAAACAGGCAGTGATCGTCGGCGCGGCGCGGACCGCGATCGGCAAGTTCCTCGGCGGGTTCAGCTCCCTTGCGGCGCCGGAACTGGGCGCGGTGGCCGTGAAAGCAGTGCTCGCGCGGGCGGGCGTCGACGTGAAGGACGTCGACGAGGTGATCCTCGGCAACGTCCTCCAGGCGGGCGTCGGCCAGAACCCTGCCCGGCAGGCGGCGCTGAAGGCGGGGCTCCCGCCCACGATCGCCGCCTACACGATCAACAAGGTGTGCGGCTCGGGGCTCAAGGCCGTGGCGCTTGCGACGCAGGCGATCCGCGCGGGCGACGGGACCCTCTACGTCGCCGGCGGCATGGAGTCGATGACCAACGCTCCCTACCTGCTGCGGAAGGCGCGGCAGGGCGTGCGCCTCGGCAACGACGAGCTGACCGACGCGATGGTCGCGGACGGCCTGTGGGACGTCTACGAGGACTACCACATGGGCAACACGGCGGAGCTCGTGGCGAGGGAGTACTCGGTCTCGCGGAAGCAGCAGGACGAGTTCGCGACGATGTCGCACAAGAGGGCCGCGGCCGCCGCGGCGGCGGGGAAGTTCGACAGGGAGATCGTCCCGGTCGAGATCCCGCAGCGGAAGGGGCCCCCGGTTGTGGTGAAGCAGGACGAGGGGGTCCGCGCGGACGCCTCGCCCGACTCGCTCGGCAAGCTCCGGCCGGCGTTCGCGTCCGACGGCACCGTGACCGCGGGCAACGCGTCGCAGATCTCCGACGGCGCGGCGGCGGTCGTCGTGATGGAGGAGGGGCGCGCGAAGTCGCTCGGCCTGAAGCCGCTTGCGCGGATCACCGGCTACGCGACCGGCGGCGTCGAGCCCAAGTGGGTCATGATGGCGCCGATCGAGGCCGTGAAGAAGCTCAACGCGATCCGCGGGACCACGGTCGACGACTACGACCTCGTCGAGCTGAACGAGGCGTTCAGCTCGCAGGCGTGCGCGGTCACGAAGAAGCTGAATCTCGACCCCGAGCGCGTCAACGTGAACGGCGGCGCGGTGGCGCTCGGCCACCCGATCGGCGCCTCCGGCTGCCGCATCCTGGTCACGCTGCTGCACGCGATGGCGGACCGGAACGCGAAGACCGGCCTCGCGACGCTCTGCCTCGGCGGCGGGAACGCGGTGGCCCTCTCGGTGGAGCGCGTCTGATGCTCGGGGTCATCGGCGCCGGCACCATGGGCAACGGCATCGCCCAGGTGTTCTCCATGTTCAAGCACCCGGTCGTCCTCGTGGACGTGGACGCCGCCGCGGTCAAGCGCGGCACGGACGCGATCAAGGGCAGCCTCGACCGGATCGTCAGGAAGGAGAAGATGACGGCGGACGAGGCGCACGCGGTGCTCGGCCGCATCCGCGCCTCCACGTCGCTGAAGGACCTCGCCGAGGCGGAGCTGGTCGTCGAGGCGATCGTCGAGAACGCGGCCGTCAAGGAGAAGCTCTTCCGCGAGCTCGACGCGGCCGTCCGCCCGGACGGGATCCTCGCGACGAACACGTCGTCGATCTGGGTCACGAAGATCGCCGCCGCGACCAAGCGGCCCGACAGGGTCATCGGCATGCACTTCATGAACCCGGTGCCGGTGATGAAGCTCGTCGAGATCATCCGGGGCCAGGACACGTCGGATGCCACGACGGCCAAGGTGATGGATCTCGCGCGGGGCCTCGACAAGACCCCGGTCGAGGTGAAGGACTCGCCGGGCTTCGTGAGCAACCGGGTGCTCCTCCCGATGATCAACGAGGCGATCTTCTGCCTCCACGAGGGCGTGGGGACCGCGGAGGCCATCGACACGGTGATGAGGCTCGGGATGGCCCACCCGATGGGCCCCCTGCAGCTGGCCGATTTCATCGGCCTCGACGTCTGCCTGGCGATCCTCGAGGTGCTTCACAAGGACCTCGGGGACGACAAGTACCGTCCCTGCCCCCTGTTACGGAAGATGGTCATGGCGGGGCATCTCGGCAAGAAGAGCGGGCGGGGCTTCTACACCTACGCATAACGACGATGGACTTCGATCTGAGAGAGGAACTGGTCGCGATCCGCGACCTCGCGCGGGACTTCGCCCGGGACGTCTGCGCGCCCGGCGCGGCGGAGCGTGACAAGAAGGAGGAGTTCCCGACCGACCCCGTGCGGAAGGCCGCGGAGCTGGGCCTCATGGGCCTCCTTGTGCCGGAGGCGTACGGGGGTTCGGGGCTCGGGAACATGGCGCTCTGCCTCTCCCTCATCGAGGTCAACAAGGCGGACGCGTCGGTCGGCGTCACCCTCTCCGTCCACAACTCGCTCTGCTGCTCCTGCATCAACTCGTGGGGGAGCGACGAGCTCAAGCGGAAGTACCTGCCGCGGCTGGCCTCGGGCGAGCTGCTCGGCGCCTACGCGCTCTCGGAGACGGGCTCCGGCTCGGACGCCGGCAGCCTCACCTGCAAGGCGGTCCGCGACGGCGACGACTACGTCGTCACCGGCTCCAAGGCGTGGATCACGAGCGGCGACCACGCGGACGTCTACATCCTCTTCGCGCGCACCGGCGGGGAGGGCAACAAGGGCGTCTCGGCGTTCGTCGCGGAGCGCGCGTGGAAGGGGCTCGCGGTCGGCAAGAAGGAGCCGAAGCTCGGCATCCGCTCCTCCTCGACCGTGCAGCTCCATTTCGACAAGTGCCGCGTCCCGGCCGCGAACCTCCTCGGCGAGCTGAACCAGGGGTTCAAGGTCGCGCTCCACACGCTCGACGGCGGGCGGATCGGCATCGCGTGCCAGGCGCTCGGCATCATGGAGGCCTGCCTCGAGGCGTCGACGAAGTACGCGAAGGAGCGGAGGCAGTTCGACCAGCCGATCGGCGACTTCCAGGCGATCCAGTGGAAGCTCGCGGAGATGAAGCTCCGGATCGACGCGGCGCGCCTGCTCATCTACCGCGCAGCGACGCTCCGGGACGCGGGCAGGCCGCACGGCCTCGAGGCGGCCGAGGCGAAGCTCTTCGCGTCGCAGTCGGCCAACTGGTGCGCGACCCAGGCGGTGCAGGTGCACGGCGGCGCCGGCTACTGCACCGATTTCCCCGTCGAGCGGTACTTCCGCGACGCCCGCATCACCGAGATCTACGAGGGAACGACCGAGATCCAGAAGGTCGTCATCGCGCGACACCTGCTGCGCGAATGAGCACGACCCCCCGCCCGCCCGACGCCGAGGCCATCCTTCGCGGCGACCGGCGCGCGCTCGGAAAAGGGCTCACCTGCATGGAGGCGATGGACGACGAGGCGCTGCGCCTCCTCGACGCGCTTTGGGAGAGGACCGGCCGCGCGCGCCGCGTCGGGATCACGGGGCCGCCGGGCGTCGGCAAGTCGACCCTCGTGAGCGGCCTCATCCGGGCGTACCGCGCTCTTGGCCGGAGCGTCGGCGTCCTCGCCGTGGACCCGTCGAGCACGGTCACGGGCGGCGCGCTCCTCGGCGACCGCCACCGGCTCGGCGCGGAGGCGCACGACCCGAGGGTCTTCGTCCGCTCCTTCGGCACCCGCGGGAGCACGGGCGGCCTCTCGCGCGCGGCGCCGTTCGCGCTCGACCTCCTCGACGCCGCCGGGTTCGACGTCGTGCTCGTCGAGACGGCGGGCGTGGGGCAGACCGAGATCGAGGTCGCGGCGACGGCCGACAGCGTCGCGGTCGTCCTCTCCCCGGAGTCGGGCGACGCCGTGCAGGCGATGAAGGCGGGGCTCCTGGAGATCGCCGACGTCCTCTGCGTGAACAAGGCCGACCGGGAGGGCGCCGCGGGCCTCGTGGAGGCGCTCGAGGCGACGCTCGACCTGGGCGCGCCGGCGCCGTGGCGGCCGCCCGTGGTCGCGACGCGCGGGCTCGAGGACGCGACCGCCCTCTTCGAGGCGCTCGAGACGCACGCGGAGTGGCTGCTCGAGGGCGGCCGCCTCGGCGAGCGGAGGCGGAGGGGGCTCGGGGGCAGGCTCAAGACGCTCGTGCGCGAGCTCTTGTCCGAGCGGCTCCTCGCGGGCAGGGACGCGCTCCTCGACGCGCGCGCTGCGGAGGCGGCCTCCAAGCGGCGCTCGCTCCTCGACGCGGCCCGGAGTACCGTGGAGGAGATCCTCCGATGAGCGCCCCCTCCCCCCGCGCCCCCCTCCCCCGAGGCCCGAGGCCCATCCGCGTCCTCGTGGCGAAGGCGGGTCTCGACGGGCACGACCGGGGGGCAAAGGTCGTCGCCCAGGCGCTCAAGGACGCGGGCATGGAGGTCGTCTACACGGGCCTCCGCCAGACCCCGGAGATGATCGTCAAGGCGGCGTCGGAGGAGGACGTGGACGCGATCGGGATCTCGCTCCTCTCCGGCGCGCACATGACCGTCTTCCCGCGCGTGCTCGAGCTCCTCGAGGAAGGGGGGCTCTCGCACGTGCTGCTGACCGGCGGCGGCGTGATCCCGGAGAAGGACCGGGAGGCGCTTCTCGCCAGCGGCGTCGGCATGCTCTTCGGGCCGGGGACGCCGACCGCGGAGCTCATCGACTACATCAAGAGGGAGGTCGCGCTGCGGCGCGGTCGGTCCAAATGAAAGCTGCGATCACGTACAAGGACCCGGTCCCCTTCTTCGAGGATCACCACTACGAGATCCGCGAGCTCGTGCAGGCGTATGCCGCCGAGAAGGTGGCGCCGCGCGCACGGGAGATCGACGAGACGAAGCGGTTCCCGATGGAGACGGTCGCGGAGATGCGCGAGCTCGGCCTCCTCGGCGTGCCGTTCCCGGAGGAGTGGGGGGGCGCCGGGCTCGACTACCTCGCCTACGTCATCGTGATCGAGGAGCTCGCGCGCGTGTGCGGGACGACCGCGATCACCTGCGCCGCGCACACGTCGCTCGGCACGAACCCGATCCACGAGTTCGGGACGCCGCGACAGAAGGAGAAGTACCTCCGGAAGCTCGCGTCGGGCGAGATGCTCGGCGCGTTCGGGCTGACGGAGCCGGAGGCGGGCTCGGACGCCGGCTCGACGCGCACCACCGCGGTGCGCGACGGCAAGGACTGGATCGTCAACGGCACGAAGGTGTACTGCACGAACGGGACGCACGCGGGGACCGTGATCTTCACGGCGCGCACGGATCCGGCGAAGCCGGGGCCGGCGGGCGTGACGGCGTTCATCATCGAGCGCCCCAACCCGGGGCTGAAGCTCGGCGTGCTCGAGGACAAGCTCGGCCTCCGGGCGTCGGACACGCGCGAGCTGGTCTTCGAGAACGCGCGCGTGCCGGACGAGAACCGGCTCGGCGAGGAGGGGACCGGCTTCAAGACGTTCATGAAGACGCTCGACTCGGGACGCATCTCGATCGGCGCGATGGCGCTCGGCCTCGCGCAGGGGGCGCTCGACGCCGCGCTGCCCTATGCCGCGGAGCGGAGGCAGTTCGGCCGGCCGATCGGCGAGTTCGGCGCGATGCAGGAGCGGCTCGCGGACATGGCCGTGGCCGTCCACACGGCGCGGCTTTCGTGCTACCACGCCGCGGCGCTGAAGGACCGGGGCGAGGACGTGAGCTTCTCGGCGGCGTGCGCGAAGCTCTACGCGTCGGAGGCTGCGATGCGCGCGATCGACAGCGCGATCCAGGTGCTCGGCGGCAACGGCTACAGCCGCGAGTACCCGGTCGAGCGGATCTTCCGCGACGCGAAGCTCTGCGAGATCGGCGAGGGCACAAGCGAGATCCAGCGGATGGTGATCGCCCGCACGATGCTCCGCTCGCTGGAAGGGTAGGGGGTCCGGGGGCGCGGGGGCGGGGGCGGGCCCCGCGGAGCTGACGAAGCCGTTACCTGCCCTCGCGCCGCCGCCTGCGATACTTTTGGCGTGGCCCCGCGGCGCGCGTTCAAGTGGATCGTGCTCCTCGCTGCGGCGGCGACGGCGTGGCTGGTCTTTTGCCGGGGGGGCCCGGACCGGGGCGAACGCGCCAGCCTGCACCCGGCCCCCGGCCCGGCGGTCGCCGCGCCAGACGCCTCGGGGAAGAAGGCGGCGCCGGGCGAGGCCGCGGCCGCAACGCCCGCCGGTACGACGCCGGAAGCGTCTTCGGCGGAGAGCCGGATCCGCGTCCTCGTGATCCACGTGGACGGGGCGCCGGCGGCTGGCGCGCGCGTCGAGGCGTACGAGCTCCCCTGCGACCTGTTCCGGCGCCGTTCGCCCACGGCGACCGCGATCACGGCGCGCGATGGCGCTGCGATGCTGGCCGTGGCTCCGGGCGTCTCGTGCGAGGTCCGCGCCTCGCGCGGCCATGCCGCGAGCTTCCCCGGGTACGTGGCCCCGGCTGGCGGCCAGGTCGTGCTGATCCTCGAGCCCGCGCGCGCGCTGCAGGGCCTCGTTCTCCTGCCCGAGGGCGCCCCCGCGCGAGGCTACCGGGTGAACCTGACGTTCGGTCACGCCGAGCGCACGGTCCCGTTCCGAGGACGCACGGACGGCGCCGGCGCGTTCGAGCTGCCGCCGCTGCCCGACGCGTGGTTCGACCGGCTGACGGCTGAGGTCAGGCCGCCCGCGGGAGCGAGCCTGCCGGCCCTGGACGAAGACCTCGAGGTGGTGTTCAAGGACCCGGCCACCCCCCCCCACTGGGAGTTCGAGTTCGCGCGCGAGCAGCTGGTCGCTGGGCTGATCATCCTCCAGCTCACCGAGGTCCGGCTGCTCGCGCGCGTCGTGGACGAGGCGGGGATCCCCGTCGCAGGCGCGGCGGTCCACTGGGCCCCGCGCGGGGCCCCCGACCCCCCCTCCTTCCGCTTCATCGCGGTTACCGACGAGGAGGGACGCTTCGAGGCGGCCGTGCAGCGGGTCTCGGGCGAGCCCTTCGTGATCAGCGCGGAGGGATATGCTCCGCTCGTGTGGCGGCCGGAGGCGCCGCCCGCGGCCCGGAAGCTGCATGTTCCCGAGATCGTGCTGCGCAGGGGCGTGCCGCTGCACGGGCGCGTGACGGACCCCTCGGGACAGCCTCTCCGCGCCGTCGTGCGGCTGGAGAGCCCGCGGCTGCCCGGGCAGATCGTCGATCAGGACCTGATCGACGACGACGGGCGCTTCCGGTTCGGCGTCGAGGATGTCGAGCACGTCCTCTACGCGTTCCGGCCCGTCCAGCCGGACCTCTGCCTGCCGCAGCTCAAGATGGCGGGGGTGCGGGGCGGACAGGACGAGGTGCATGTCGTTCTCCCGGAGCCGATCCGGGGCAGCCTGCGTTTCGTCGCGCAGGGGACGGGAGAGGCGCTCGAGGTTCAGCACCTGACGCTCATCGTCAAGGACGCGCGCGGGACCGAGGTGGCGAAGCGGACGTGGGAGCCGGCCCTCGCGCACAGGCAGGTGCGCTTCGAGGTCTGGGTGGAGGGGACCTACTCTCTCGAGGTCTACGCGGCGCGCCACGAGCCCGCGAGCGTGGAGGGCGTCCAGGCGGTTCGGGGGCGCGGCCCGGATGTCGCGGTGTCCCTCGTCCCGCGGCGGTGATGCCGGCTACGCGCCGCGGCGGCCCAGGTAGAAGTAGATCCCGAGCGAGCCCAGGAGCCCCGCCCCCGAGAGCGCGAGCGCGAAGGAGCCGGCGGGCATGAGGCCGCCGACCGCGACGAGGCCGAGCGCGAGCACGAAGCCCACGCCGCCCGCGAGGAGCAGCGGCCGCCGGCCGAACCGGCCGAGCAGCATCAGGAGCCCCGACGCCGCGCCGAGCGCGAGCACGTCGCGTCCCGCCGCGTTGACCGCGGCGCTCCAGCCGAGCGCCCCGACGAGGTGGATCGCCGCGAGGTTCTGGAGGAACCGCGCGCCCCGGCGCAGGTCGAAGCTGCGCGCGCGCTCGAGCGCGAGCGAGAGGATCGCGAGCACGAGGCCCGCGGCCGCGAAGCCGAGGTAGGGGACCCGCGCCGGCCCCGCGACCGTGCCGAGGCCGAGCAGGTGCAGAAGGCCGCCGCGCGCGGCCATCACGTCGAGCGATCCCACGAGCGCCCCGAGGGCCGCGAGGTGGAACGGCATCGCCCAGCGCACCTTCCCGTGGCTCTCGAGCATGAGCCCGGGCACGGCGAGGAGCACGACCGGCAGGAAGCGCAGCGCGATCTCGTGGGCCGCGAGGCCGCTCACGCCCAGGACGAGGACGAGGGCGCCGTACGCGGCCGCCGCGAGGCCCGCGGTGGCCCATGCGAAGAGGCCGCGGCGGAGCAGCAGCAGGCAAGCCGTCGAGAGCGCGAGGCCCCCGACCGTGCCCGCGAGGACGCGCATGTCGGAGAGCGGCGCGGGGAGCGCGCCGGTCCCGCCCATGATGCCCATGACGGCGAGGGCCGCGATGACCGCCGGGGCCGCGGCCACGGCGCCGGCCGCGAGGAAGACGGCTGCGCCGGCGCCATCGCCCTGCGAGCGCGCGCGGATGCCCGCGCCCACGAGCGTCAGGAACACCGCGCCCGGGACCAGCGCCTGGAGCGCCGGGGACGCGTCGTGGACGAGCGCAACGAAGAGCGAGGCGCCCGCGACGGCCGCGGCCACGAACGCGTAGAGCGCGAGCCGCGGGAGCGACACGGGCAGGTCCTCGGAGGCCCCTTGGCCGTCCACGAGGCGGCGGTAGATCACGTGGAGGCGGTCGCTGTCGACGGCCGGGATCGCGCCCTGCCGCTCGAGGTGGCTGATCTCGCGGAGCCGCCCGAGCACGTCCCGGCGCGTCTCCTCCGAGACCGAGGCCGCCATGCGGACGGGCGCGGCCCGCTTGATGGGCTTCGGCCGGACCGGCGCGGGCGCCGTCTTGCCCGGCACGATGTACGTCGGCTCGTCGCGGGCACGCGACGCCCGGGAGGGCGGCGGCTCGGCCGGCGCCAGCTCGGCCTCGGCCACGAGCTCGGTCTCCGTGTGGTCGTAGGTTTCCGGCGCCAGATCGAACGACGCCGGCTCCTCCGCGGGAGCCGCCTCGGTCGCGAACTCCTCGGCGGGCTCCGCCGCGGCGAGCGCCTCGATCCCCTCATGCGCCGAAGAGGGCTCCTCGACGGGCTCGGGCTCAGGCCGCGACCGGCGTTTCGGCTTCCGGCCCTCGTGCCTCGCCGCCTGCCGGAGCGCGGCGGAGGAGAGGGATGCGTCGTCGCCGTCCGGCGTGATCTCCTGGGAGAGCATGCCGAGGTCGGCCGCCGGCGGCGCCTCGGCGGCGGGGGCCTGCGCGGAGAGGTCGAGCCCGTTCAGGGCCGCGAGCTCCTCGATGCGGTTGCGGCAGCCCTCGCGCATGTCGTCGGGGATGCGCCCCAGGAACTCATCTAGGTCCGGATTCCACCCCTCGTCGACGAGACGCAGGTACTCGGCGGCCAGACTCTCAACGGAAATAGCCGTTTCGCCCATCTCGAACCTCTCATCGGCATTCGGGCGGCTCCCTTTTTAGGGGTCGGGGATCGGGGGTCCGGGCCCACGCCGACTGTCCCGGGATGAGACGGAGGGGTGGGGCTCGGCCTTCCCTTCAAGAACCGGCATGGCCCAGCCGATCCAATCCCTCATGGGTGCCCACCCCACCGAGCGGGTGAGAGTTTTTCTGGGCAAGTCGGCCCCTTGACGAGGGGCCGGGTGGGCGGGTACCTATGCACTATGCATTGTGAACGATGCATAGTGCATAGCGCATAGTCGGGGGTGTGGCACCCCCGTCTCTCTGACCCGGGGATGTCCCGGAAGGGGAGGCACATGGATGGCGAGAAAGCGACTTCCCGAGAAGCTCTTCCGGATCGGAGAGATCATCGAGCACTCGGGCCTGTCGAGACAGACGCTCAACTTCTACGCGACCATGGGTCTCATCCGCGAGCGGCAGAGGACGGCAGGCGGCCACCGACTGTTTCCCCCGTCCGTCTTCGCCGATCTCGAGCGCGTGCGCGCCCTTCAGAAAAAGGGCTACACGCTGCAGCGGATCCGCGAGATGCTGGAGCCGAGACACGCACCGCGGCCGGATGCCGCGGAGACCTTGCATTCCGAAGTGTTCGAGGGGCCCACCGGGGACTGACCATCCGCCGATGCCTTGGCCTCACACAGGACCGGACCGCCGCAGCACGCCCTGCAGAAGGTAGGGCGGCATGAAGGTAGAGACCCAGACACTCTGGGAGGAGTTCCGGAAGACGGGCGACGTCGAGATCCGGAATCGCCTGGTCGAGAAGTACCTCTACATCGTCAAGTACGTCGCCGATCGACTCCAGCAGAAGCTGCCCAAGTCGATCCCGGAGGAGGACATCCGCTCCGCGGCCTCCTACGGCCTCATCCGTGCCGTCGAGAACTTCGACCACCGGCGCGGCACGAGGTTCGAGACCTACTGCGCCACGCGCGTCAAGGGGGCCATCCTCGACGAGCTGCGCGCCCGCGACTGGGTTCCCAGGATGATCCGCAACAACACCTCCCGGGTGAACACCGTGAAGGAGGAGCTGGAACGCGAGATCGGGCGGGAGTCCACCCCGGGCGAGCTGGCGGAGCGGCTCGGGACCTCCCGCGAGAAGGTCGAGACGATGATCCGCGAGAGCAATTTCGTCTCGATGTTCACCTTCTCCCGGTGCGAGGAGGAGGCGCAACGCGGCGACACCGAGGAGCGCAACCTCATCTACGAGGACAAGCAGTCCGAGGCGCCGTTCGAGCGGATCTTCCTCAAGGACCTCTCGGACCACCTCATGGCGATGCTCACGCACCGCGAGAAGATGGTGATCCTCCTCTACTACGTGGAGGACCTCTCCATGAAGGAGATCGGGAAGATCCTGAACATCTCCGAGTCCCGCGTCAGCCAGATCCGGACCACGACGCTCACGAAGCTCCGCCGCAAGGTGGAGGAGGTCCGGACGTTGCTCGAGAAGTCCTAGCCCCCTCGTCCCGCATCGCACGCGCGCCCGCGCCCCCCGCGGGCGCGCGTCGTTCAGTCGCCCGCGGCCCTCTCCGGCGCCGCGACCGCGAGCTCCGCGAAGTCGCTCACGCTGTCCGACTTCGTCCAGAGTCCCACGCCGCCGCGCGGGAGGTACGTGTCGTACGACGACGCCACCTTCCCGTCGTACGTCGCCGAGAGCATCGGGCCATCGGCGCGGAACTCCAGCACGTGCCAGCTCCCGTCGTCCTTCGGGATCTCGACGCGCCCGCCGGGAAGCGTGCGGCGGATCCCGTTGGCGACCCGGAAGATCCGCAGGTCGTTCTCGGTCGCGTTCACGCGCGCGACGAGGTAGTTGCCCGTGTCGCGGTAGCGGAGCACGACGCCGGCCGCGCGGTCGAAGTCGCCCCCCGCGAGCCGGACCCGCACCGTCACGACGGCGTCGTCGCAGACGAGACCCTTCACGAGCGCGATCGGGAAACGGATCCCGGTCGGGTCGCCGTCCGCCTGCCGGAGCGCGCGCTGGCCCGCCTCCTCGGCGACAATCCACCTGCCGGGATGGCCGTGCCCGGCGAGGACGGCCTCGATCGCCAAGGGCGTGTCTCCGGCGCGGTCGGAGGCGAGGTCGAGCTTCCAAGGCAGGGGGGGCTCGGGGGCGCCGGGGAAGAGCCCCGGGAACTGCTCCTCCTCGTCCTCGTCCTCCTCGGGCCGCCGCCCGAGCTCCGCCTCCATCGCCGTCTCCTCGCCGTCGCGCAGCACGCGAAGCGGCACGCGCCCGCCGACGCTCCGGAGCCGGATCGCGCTCCCGAGCGCGGACGCGTCGGGCGTCGCCTCGCCGGCGACCGCGAGGATCACGTCGCCCTCCTTGAGCCCCGCTTTCATGGCGCCGGTCATCGGGAAGACCTTCGTGACCTTCATCCCGCCGCCCTCCGGGTCGGCGTCGATCCCGAGGTAGGGGAGGGGCATGATCCGGTCGAGCATGAGCCGCGCCTCGAGGTGCGCGCGCGTGGCGTCCGCGTCGATTTGCGCGTCGAGCGCGTGCAGGAGCTCGCGCCGCAGGATCACCGGATCCTTCCGCTCGGCACCCTCCTCCTGGGCGAAAAGGGCGGCAGCGAAAGGGAAGAGGACGCAAAGGGCGCGCATGGGGACCTCCTTCGACGCACGATCGCCGCAAACCCGGTACCGACGCGGCCCGCGGCGGGTGGCGCGTTCGAGCGACACACGTGCGTCGCCGCCGTGACACGCGGGACCAACGCGTCACCGCGCGGCGCGGACCCGCGGTCACGGATCCCCGTCTCCGGCGCTGGGGCCTGCATCGCGTGCATCGAGTGGGCGACGGACGGAAGCTCACCGCGGCAGTCTACGGAAGGTGGCGGGCTCTTGCTGCCCGCGGCTCGCGCAAGTCGTTGCCGCCCAACGGGTTCCACGGGCCTCTCCCGGAGACGGGCACCTGCTATCCTCGCTGCGTGGACGACTTCGTCGAACGGGACGGGCGCCTCCTCGCGGAGGGGGTGCCGCTCTCGCGCATCGCGGACGCGGTGGGCACGCCCGCCTACGTCTACAGCAGGAGCACGCTCCTCGGCCACTTCCGCCGGCTCAAGGAGGCGTTCGCGGAGATCCGCCCGCACATCGGCTACGCCGTCAAGGCGAACGGCAACCTCGCGATCTTGAGGCTCCTCGCCGAGGAGGGCGCCCGCTTCGACGTCGTGAGCCGCGGCGAGATCTTCCGCGTCCTCCGCGCCGGCGTCGATCCCTCGCGCATCGACTTCGAGGGCCCGGGCAAGCGCAAGGACGAGATCGAGTACGCGCTCGACAGGAAGGTCCGCATCCTGAACGTCGAATCCGAGGCGGAGCTCGACCTCATCGACGAGGTCGCCGCCGCGAAAGGGCTGGCCGCCGATGTCGGCCTGCGCGTCAACCCCGACGTCGACCCGAAAACCCACGTCTACATCTCGACCGGCAAGGCGGAGACGAAGTTCGGCCTCGACATCGAGCGCACGCGCCGCCTCGCGGCCACGATCGCGGCCCGGAAGCACGTCCGCCTGAAGGGCCTCCACGTCCACATCGGGTCGCAGATCACCGAGCCGAAACCCTACGTCGAGATGGTCACGCGGCTCCTCGCGCTCGCGAAGGAGCTCAAGCGCGATCACCCGTCGCTCGTCTCCGTCAACACCGGCGGCGGCTTCGGCATCCACTACCGCGGGAACGAGGCGCCGGAGATGCGGGAGTTCGCGGCGGCGCTCGTCCCGCTGCTGAAGGACAGCGGCTTCGAGATCCACATGGAGCCGGGCCGGCTGCTCGTCGGCAACGCGGGCGTGCTGCTCACGCGGGTGATCTACGTGAAGCGGAGCGGGGAGAAGCGCTTCGTGATCTGCGACGCCGCGATGAACGATCTCATCCGGCCGAGCCTCTACGGCGCGTTCCACCGGATCGAGCCGGTGGGGAAGAGGGGGGGGGCCGGGGGCGCGGAAGCCGCCGGGAAGGCCGACGTCGTCGGGCCCGTGTGCGAGTCGGGCGACTTCCTCGGCAAGGACCGCGACCTCCCCGCCGTCGAGCCGGGCGACCTCCTCTGCGTCCGCAGCGCGGGCGCCTACGGGTTCGTGATGGCCTCCAACTACAACGCGCGCCCGCGCGCCGCCGAGGTGCTCGTCGACGGCCGACGCTTCGCCGTCGTGCGGCAGCGCGAGACGTTCGAGGACCTCGTGCGCGGCGAGACCGCCGATCCGGAGTGGAACGCGTGACGCCCCCGGACCCCCTGGACCTCCTCCACGAGGGGCGCCTGCTCCTCGTCGCCGGCCCGTGCGTCGTCGAGGGGCGCGACGTGACGCTCCGGATCGCCAAGCGCCTGAAGGAGATCGCCGCGAAGCGGCCCGTGACGCTCCTCTTCAAGGCTTCCTACGACAAGGCGAACCGCACGTCCGGCGAATCCTTCCGCGGCCCGGGGATGGAGGAGGCGCTCGCGATCCTCGCCGAGGTCCGGAAGCTCGGCGTGCCGGTCAACACCGACGTGCACGAGAGCGCGCAGGTGGCGCGCGCCGCCGCGGTCGTCGACACGCTCCAGGTGCCGGCGTTCCTCTGCCGGCAGACCGACCTCCTCCTCGCCTGCGCGCGCACGGGGAAGCCCGTGATCGTCAAGAAGGGGCAGTTCGCGGC
>DASUGR010000008.1:0-9481 GCA_036273915.1 Planctomycetota bacterium
GTGAACCTCAACACCACGTCGACGCGCCGCGCCAACGCGATCGCCTTCGACGTGCGCGAGCGGGGCCGTCCGAAGCGCAAGGGCCACCCGCTCACCGGCGAGATCGTCGTCGACGCGAGGGGCGAGACCGTCTGGGTGCCCGGCGCGCTCAAGTCCGTGAAGGGGATCGGCTGGTTCATCGAGGAGTACGGGATCGCGCAGGTCTCCCTCAACCTCACGAACCTCGCGGTCACGCCGCTCCACGCCGCGTTCGACGCCGTCTGCCGGAGCGCGGAGTCCAAGGGCGTCCGCGTGACGGGCTCCGAGCTCGTGGGGCTCGTGCCGCTCCAGGCGATGCTCGACGCCGGCCGCCACTTCCTCCGCAAGCAGCAGCGTTCCACCGGGGTCGCCGACAGGGAGCTCATCCGGATCGCCGCGCGGACGCTCGGCCTCTCCGAGCTCGCGCCGTTCGACCCCGACAAGAAGATCGTCGAGTACGCGCTCCGCGGGACGGGGAAGCGCCTCGTCGACATGCCGCTCGACCGCTTCACCGAGGAGACCGCGTCGGAGTCGGTCGCGCCCGGCGGCGGCTCGGTCGCCGCGGCGATCGGCGCGTTCGGGGCGGCGCTCGGGACGATGGTCGCGAACCTCTCGTCGCACAAGCGGGGCTGGGACGAGCGCTGGGAGGAATTCTCGGTGTGGGCCGAGAGGGGCAAGACCGCGTACGCGGAGCTGCTCGCGCTCGTCGACCGCGACACGGACTCCTTCAACGCGATCGTCGCCGCGCGCCGGATGCCGCGCGCGACGGACGCGGAGAAGGCGGCGCGGGAGGCCGCGATCGAGGCGGCGACGTGCCGGGCGATCGAGGCGCCCCTCCGCGTCATGGAGGTCGCGCTCGGGTCGATGGAGGTCCTCCACGCGATGGTCGACAAGGGCAACCCGAGCTCGGTCTCCGACGCCGCCGTGGGGGCGCTCTGCGCGCGTTCGGCGGTCATGGGCGCCTTCCTCAACGTGAGGATCAACGCGCCCCTTCTCCGCGACCGGAAGAAGGCGGACGCGTACGTCGCCCGCGGCGCGAAGCTGCAGGAAGAGGCCGTCGCGCGGGAGCGGGAGATCCTAGCCCTCGCGGACGGTAAGCTCGGGGGATGAACGTCCTCCTCGTCGTCGGCCTCGGGGGCGCGCTCCTCTATGCCGCGTCGCGGATCTACCCCTTCTGGATCGGGCGCGTCTTCGCGCTCGACGACCGGACGCCGCCGCCCTCCGAGCGCTTCGCCGACGGGAAGGACTACGTCAAGTCGCCCACGCACGTCGTCTTCGCGCACCACTTCGCCTCGATCGCCGGCGCGGGCCCGATCGTCGGCCCGATCATCGCGCTCTCGTTCGGCTGGGGGTGGAGCTGGCTCTGGATCGTCTTCGGCGGCATCCTCTACGGCGCCGTCCACGACATGACGTCGATGTGCGTGTCGCTGCGCGAGGGCGGCAAGACGATCGCGGAGATCGCGCGGCGCACGCTGGGCAAGCGCGGCTACCTCCTCTTCGTCGCGTTCCTCCTGATCGTCATCTCGCTCGTGAACGCGATCTTCCTCAAGCTCTCGGCGAGCGCGCTCGCGAGCCTCTACCCGCTCTCCGACCTCGGCCTCGCGCCCGACCAGACGCTCCTGCGGACCGTGACGAGGGACGGCGTCCCCTACGGCAAGATCGGCGGGATCGCGACGACCTCGGTCGTCGTCTTCACCCTGTTCGCGCCCCTGCTCGGATACCTCATCACGCGCCGGGGCTGGGGCGCGGCCCGGGCCCTCGGCCTCGCGGCGGCGGTGTGCGTGGCGGGCGTCCTCCTCGGCTTCCGCTGGCCCGTCGCCATCGAGCCGGGCACGTGGATGCTGCTGCTCGCCGCCTACGTCTTCGTCGCGTGCTGGATGCCCGTCTGGCTCCTGCTGCAGCCGCGCGACTTCATGAACGTCCAGCTTCTCTACGGCGGGCTGATCCTGCTCCTCGCCTCCTCGGTGGTGGCGGGCGTCGGCGGCGGCGGCATGCAGATGGACGTCTCCCGCGTCGCCGCGGGCTCGGCAAAGCTCGGGCCCGTGTGGCCGATCCTCTTCATCACGATCGCGTGCGGCGCGATCAGCGGCTTTCACAGCCTCGTGGCGACCGGCACGACGATCAAGCAGATTCCGCGCGAGACCGACTGCCGGCGCATCGGCTACAACGCGATGCTCCTCGAGAGCTTCCTCGCGCTGCTCGTGCTCGTGGCCGTGGGGAGCCAGCTCGACGCATCCGGCTACGCGACGGCGATGGCGACCAAGGGCGGCGCGATCCTCACGTTCGCGGTGGGCACCGGGAGGATGTTCGAGCACCTGGGCATCCCGATGGCGGTGGGCGCCGTGATGGGGCTGCTGGTGATCGAGGGGTTCCTCGTCACCACGCTCGACACCGCGGTGCGGCTCGCGCGCTACCTCTGCGAGGAGCTGTGGGGCTCCTTGTGGCGCGGGTTCCCCCCGCCCCTCCTGCGTCACCCGCTCTTCAACACGAGCTGTGCCGTCGGCATGATGCTTCTCCTCGCCTACTCCGAGAAGGCCTACACGGCCCTCTGGCCCTTCTTCGGCGCCGGCAACCAGCTGATCGGGGCGCTGTCGCTGACGACGGTCTCGCTCTGGCTGCTCCAGCGCAGGAAGCCCGTGTGGTTCACGGCGCTCCCCGCGATCTTCATGGTGGCGACCGCGGTCGGCGCGCTCGCGTGGCTCGTGAAGGGGAGGCTCTCGGCGGAGGACGGCAAGCCCGTGCCGTACGTGATCGTCGGCGCGGGCGTGCTGCTTCTCGTCCTGTGCGTCGGCTTCGTCCTGGTCGCGGCCGGCCGGGTCTACGCGGCGCTGCGCCAGGAGCGCGCCCCCGCGGCGCCCGGAGGCGAGGGGGTTCCGGGGGCCTGACGCGCTACGCCCGCGCGTGGACGAACACGTCCTCGGTCGCGGGCCGGACCCCGGGCTCGCCGATCCGCGCGCTGACGCTCACGTCCGGGAAGCCCGCGCGCTCGAACGCGACGCGGAGCGTCTCCGGGCCCCACACCCGCACCCGCGCCGTCTTGTGGAGCATCGTGTCGCCGACGACGACCATGTGGAAGTCGGCGAACGCGGGATCGCCGGCGTCGAAGTCCACGAAGCGGACGAACCAGAGCGGGCGCCCCTCGTGCACGCGCTTCAGGAGCGGCATGTACGGATCCTTCGCCGCGCGCCGGATCTCGACCGCCTTCAGCCCGACGAGGACGAGGCCGCCCGGGCGCACGAGGCGCCGGAACGCGGCGAGCGTCGCGTCCACCTCGAACACCTGCGGCCACGCGTTGCCGAGGCACAAGAGCGCGTCGAACGGCGCGCCGAGGTCCGGCGGAGGGTCGCCCATCCGCCAGGGGTGGAAGCGCCGGGGCTCGCCGGTGAGCGCGACGGCCTTCTCGAGCATCTCCTCCGAGACGTCCGCGCCGTGCGCGTCGAACCCCTCGCGCAGGAGCGCGGCGACGTGGCGGCCGGTCCCGCAGCCGGCGTCGAGCACGCGCCTGGCGCCGACCTCGCGCAGCCGCTTGAGGAGGCCGGGCATCTCGCGGCCGAGCCGTCCCTCCCAGTCGACGAAGACGTCGTAGAGGTCGGCCATCGGGCCGCGGATTCCCGAGGGTTCCGGGGGCGGCGTCATTCCGGCCAATGGAGGCCGTCCCGGAGCTTCGGGCGCTCGCGCGTGAACCAGCCGGTGGCGACGACCGTCACGTTGCCATGGTCGTCCTTTTCCAGCTTGCCCTTCACCGCCACGAGGTCGAGGAGGCGGAGGGACGGCAGGCCGCGCGCGAGGACCTTGCCGTCCGGGCCGCGCAGCTCGACGGCGAGCGTCGCGGCCGCGCGGTCGGCAGCCGCGATGCAGCAGTAGTCCCAGGGCTGCGGGCAGGAGTCGTTGGGGTCGGTCCCGCCGCAGTAGTCCAGCGACGCGTCCACGAGGTTGAAGATCGCGAGGCCCTTCACGACGTTGCTGATCCGGCCGAGGACGACGACCTCCTCCCCGGACCCCTTCTCCTTCGCCTCCTTGACCGAGAGCGTCTCGCCCGGGTCCGCCGCGAGCTTCAGGTCGATCGGCGGCGGGGCCGCGTTCGTCTTCTTGGCGGTGTCCTCCTTGGCGCAGGCGAGGGGGAGGAGTGCGAGGCAGCAGGGCAGGAATCGCATGCGCCTAGTGTAGTCACTCCGGCCAATGAAGGCCGCCGGGAAGGTCGGGGCGCTCGCGCCCGAACCAGCCGCTCGCGATGATCGTCACGTTGCCGTGCTCGTCCTTCTCGACCCGCCCCTTCACGACGACGAGATCGAGGAGGCGGAGCGAGGGCATCGCGCCCCGGAGCGGCCGGCCGTCGGGCCCGCGGGCCTCGACCGTGAGCGTGGCGGCGGCGACCTCGTCCGCGGGGTCGCAGCAGTAGTCCCAGGGCGTCTTGTCGGTCATCGACCCCGGCACCTCGCCGCAGTACTTGAACGACAGGTCGGTCAGGTTGAACGTCGAGAAGCCCTTCACGATGTCCTTCACGCGGCCGACGACAAGGACCTCCTCCCCGGACCCCTTCTTCTTCGCCTCGAGGACGGAGAGCGCCTCGCCGGGATCGGCCGGCAGCGCGAGGTCGACGACCGGCGCGGCGGAGGCCGGCGCCTTGGCCTCCTCCTTGCCGCCGCAGGCGAACGTGACGAGCGAGAGGGCGATGACGAGGTTTCTCATGCTTTGCCTCCGAGGGCGTCCGTCAGCGGCATCCGCACCGCGCGCCACGCGGGCACGAAGCCGCCGAGGAGGCCCGAACCGAGCGCCGCGGCGAGCCCGAGGGCCCGTCGCGACACGTCGAGGTCGAGGGTGAACGCGCCCATCGGGAACCGGATGGACATGTTCCCGATCGCGAGCGCGAGGAAGATGCCGATCGCGCCGCCGACGAAGGCGACGAGCAGCGACTCCTCGAGGAGCGCGACGGCGACCGCCGCCGGCGAGTAGCCGAGCGCGCGCAGCGTGCCCAGCTCCCTTGTCCGCGCGAGCACCGCCGCGAACATCGTGTTCGCGCACGCGAAGCCGCCGCCGACGAGGACGAGGATCGCCATCCACCGCGCGAGCGCGACGATCGGGACCAGGCCGCGCTCGAGCGTCGCCATCATCGTCCGTTCCGGCACCGCGACGACCTCGAGGTCGAGGCGCTTCGCGGCGAAGTAGTTGACGTCGGGGATCCGGTCCGGGCTCTCGAGGCGCAGCGCGACGCACGAGACGTCCTCGCGCTTGGTCGCGAGCATCAGGTCCTCGAGCCGGCACCAGAGCTCGGCCTCGAGGATCGTGTCCGGCGCGGCGAACCGCCCCGAGATCGTCCAGTCGCGCTGCTCGAGGCGGATCGTCCTCCCGACGGCGAGTTCCGCCGGGTCGAGGCCCATGCGCGTCGCCGCGAGGCGGCCGACCATGAGCTCGAAGGGCTCGCGGGGCTCGCGCCCCTCGACGACCGTCACCTGCGGGCGGACGAGGTAGGCGGCGGGCGTGACGCCGCGCAGGAGCCCGATCCGGTTGCCCGTGCGCGTCGCGATGTGCAGCTCGACGGATGCGGCGCGCAGCCCGCCGCGGGTGTAGACGCCCGGCGCCGCGGCGGCGGCGTTCTCCGCGTTGCCGCGCGGCACGACCGACCGCACGAGGTCCGCCTCGCTCGAGGTGCCGACGAGGACGACGACGTCGTCGCGGGCGCTCTTGCCGCCGGCGCGCTCGAGCCCGCCTGCGAACGCGGTCATCACGATCACGAGCAGCGTGGTGAGCGCGATCCCGAGGATCGTCGCGAGCGTGCGCGCGCGGCGGCGCCAGAGGTTCCTGAGTGCGTAGGAGAAGGGCAGCATCACTCCGCCTTCACCGCCGCGTGGAGCGGACGCAGGACGGCCTCCGTCGCGGGGCCGATCGCCGCCAGGGCGCCGACCACGAGCGCGGCTGCGAGCGTCTGGGCGAGCACCGCGAGCGACGGCGCGAAGTCGATGCCGTAGCCCTCGACGCCGAGCGTCGTCGGGTGGAGCCAGAACGCGAGCGTCACGGCGCCGCCGCCGAAAAGCCCGCCGAGGAGCCCGAGGCCGAGCCCCTCGAGAGAGATGAGCCCCGCGAGGCGGGGCTTCGTGAGGCCGATCGTCTCGAGGATGCCCATCTCCGCTGCGCGCGCCTGCGCGCTGATGTAGACCGTGTTCGCGAGGACGAGCGCGACGATCGCGACCGCCACGTAGCCGAGGATCCGCGCGAACTCGACCAGCTCGATGATCTCGCCGACCGCGCCCTGCACGAACGCCTGCATCGACTTCGTGTCGGTGCGCGCCTCGTCGGGGGCGAACATCGCGTCGATCGCCTTCGCGACCCCCTCGGGCGACGCGCCGGGCTTCAGCGTCACGAGGAACTGCGTCGCCGCCCCGAGCTTCTTGCGCGCGAGCGCGAGCTGGTCGATGTGGACGAACGCGAGGTTGTCGAGGCCCGCGGTCTCGCTCCGGAAGATCCCGCTCACGCGGACGTCGACCTCGCCGAGCCGCAGCCGCTCGCCGACCCTCGCCGCGCGACGCCCGGCGAGCCGCTCCCCGACGAGCGCGCCGTCGGGCGTCGTCTTCCACGCCGCGAGGTCGCCCGCGATCATCTTCACGTCGTAGACGTCGTCGAGGTGCTCCGGCTCGACGCCGTGCAACGTCACGAGGTCGAGGTTCGCCCGGCACGAGTTGATGAAAATGAGCGTGGGGAGAACGAGGTCGACGCCCGGGATCTGGCGGATCGCCGGCGCGTAGCGCACGGGGAGGTTCGAGGTGAGCGGGCAGAAGCGGCTGTCCTGGAAGACGACGAGCAGCGGCTTGCCGGCGCGCGCGCGCAGCTCGGAGACGCCGCCCTCGACCGTGCGGACGAACGCGAAGAGCGCCATCGCGAGCGCGGCCCCCGTGACGGTGAGGATCGTCCGCGTGCGGGCGCGCAGCACCGTGCGGAGCACGTAGGGGAGGAAGGCGAGGAGCCTACGCACGGGCGCCCCTCGCGTTCCCGGGGGTGGGAAGGGTCGGGAGGGAAGGGAGGACCAGCAGAGGGGAATCCTCCTGCGGTGCGACCGTTCTACGCATGGGCGTGCTCCCCGTCGACGATCTTCCCCTTGTCGAGGTGCACGATCCGCTTCGCGGCCTCCGCCGCGAGCGGGTCGTGCGTCACCATGACGAGCGTCTTCTTGAACTCGGTGTTGAGCCGCCGGAGCAGCTGCAGCGTGGCGGTCGCCGCCGTGCGGTCGAGGTTGCCGGTCGGCTCGTCCGCGAGCACGACCTTCGGGTCCGCCACGATCGCGCGCGCGATCGCCACGCGCTGCTGCTGCCCGCCCGACATCTGCCGAGGCAGGTGGTGCGCCCGGTCGGAGAGCCCCACGGCATCGAGCGCGACGAGGACCTTCCTCCGCCGGTCGGCCTTCGGCAGGTCGAGGAGGAGGAGCGGGATCTCGACGTTCTCGTAGGCCGTGAGGACCGGGATCAGGTTGTAGCCCTGGAACACGAACCCGATCGACCGCGTGCGCCACTTCGCGAGCGCCCGCGCGGAGAGGGTGGAGACCTCCTCGCCCGCGATGCGCACCGACCCGGCGGTCGGCCGGTCGATCCCCGCCATCAGGTTCAAGAGCGTCGTCTTGCCGCTGCCGGAGGGGCCCATGAGCGCGACGAACTCGCCCTCCTCGATCCGGAGGGAGAGGTTCTCGAGCGGGGTCACCTCCTCCGATGCGCCGGAGAAGGTCTTGGTGACGGACTCGATCTCGATGAGGCTCATCTCGGCTCCCCCTCCGGCAGCCACCTTCGATGGCCGCCTCCCCGTCTCGGTGCGTTTGCGGCAGGTCGCCTCATTCGCTTTCCTCCTTCACGCGCTCGCCGTCCTTCACGGGGTCGAGGATCACGCGGTGCGTCGCCGAGAGCGCGCCCTTCACGGCGACGTCGCCGCCCTCCTCGCCGGCGGTCTCCACGGGGATCCGCCGCGCGCGACCCTCCGCCGGATCGACGACGAAGACCGCGCCGTCCCGTACCGCGCCCCTCGGCACGAGGAAAACCTGCGGCGCCGCCGCCGTCTGCTCCCCGGGCGCGGCGAGGAAGCGCGCGCGGCAGAGCGTCTCCGGCCGGAGCCGCGGGTCGGGGTCGATGAGCTTCACCTTCACCTGGAGCGTGTTCTTCAGGAGGTCCGTCTCGCGCTGGATGCGCAGGGCGACGCCCTTGGTCACCCGCGAGCCCAGGATCTCGCTCCTGACCTCCACCTCCTGGCCGGCGCGCACGCCCTCCATCGACGCGAGCGGCACGTCCACGCGCGCCTGGAGGTGCGCCGGGTCGTAGATCGCGACGAGCGCGCCGCCCTCGGTCGCGAAGGGCTGGCCGGGAGCCGGCAGCGTTCCGCCTTCAGGGCCGACCGGCTGCCCGGGGGCGGCGAGGAGCTTCATCACGACGCCGGAGACGGGGGCCTTGACGGTCGCCCAGGAGAGCTCGCGCTCCGCGATCGCGAGGTCCGTCTTCGCGCGGTCGACCTCCGCGCCGCTCACCGCGAGCGCGCGCCGCGCGCGCTCCACGTCGCCCTCAAGCCCCCGCGGGTCCCTGAGCAGCTCCGCCGCGATCGCCGCCCGTTCCTCGGCCTCCTTGAGCGCGGCCTCCGCCGCCCGCGCGTCGGCCTCCCGGGCGACGAGCGCCGCGTCCGCGGCGGCGACCGCTGCCCTGGCCTTCGCGAGCGCAACGGGATAGGTGCCGCCCGCCGCCGCGAGCCGCTCCTGTCCCTCGAGGTCCGCGCGCCGCGCCTCGCGGTCCGCCCGCGCCTCGTCGACCGCCTTCCGGGCGGCGAGCAGCGCCTCCTCGGCGGCCCGCCGCCGGTTGCGCGTCTCCGCGTCGAGCAGGCGCTCTTCCCCCTTCTGCGCAAGGAGCGACTCCGCGACCTCGAGCTCGGTCTGCGCCCGCTCGAGCTCGCGCTCGGTGCGGGCAAGGAGCGTTTGGGCCCGGTCGCGCGCCGCGAGGAGCTCCGCGCTCTCGAGCACGCCGATCACGGTCTCGCCCGCCTTCACCTCGGCGCCCTCGAGCACGTCGAGGCTCCGGAGCACGCCCTTCACGAGCGGCCGCGCGAGCACCGGGAAGGGCTCCGCCTCGATCCAGCCCGCGGCCTCCGCGGTCTGTTGGCGGATCGCGCCCCCGGACCCCCCGATCTTCACGGCCGCGGTGGCGACCGCACGCGCCGGACGCAGCAGCGGCACGACGAACGTGGCGACGACGCCGACCGCGATCAACGCGATCGCGAGCGCCGCGAACCGTCCGCCGAGCGGGCGGCGCGGCGGCCGCTTCGAATCGTCCATGCGGAGCGCGGAGAGATCGACGTCGCTCATCGCAGGTCCTCCGGGAGCGGCCAGCCGTACGCGCTCGCGTAGGCGATCCGCGCGCGCGCCTCGGCGACCGCGTCCTCGCGCGCGGACGTCGCGGCGCCGACGGCCATCGCGCCGCGGTACGCCGCCTCCTCGAACGCGTCG
>DASUGR010000009.1:0-9163 GCA_036273915.1 Planctomycetota bacterium
CCGCGAGGTCGAGGAGCTCGCGCGGGGCGCCGCGCTGCGGCACGTGGAAGCGCACGGGCCCGCCGCGACGCTCCGCGAACTCGTGGAGGAGCGCCTCCTCGTCCTCCGGCGGCACCGGCAGGAGGATCTCGGGGGGCACGAGCCGGCCGGGGCGGTAGACGGCCGCGAGCACGCGCGCGACCACCGCGCCGTCCGGAAGGATCGTGCGGAACGAGAGGCTGCGCTTCGAGAGGAGGCGGCCCTCGCGGATGTGGAGGACGGCGGCGGTCGCGATCTCGCCCTGCCGCGCGAGCCCCACGACGTCGCGGTCCTTCAGGTCGGCCGAGGCGACGCGCTGCGCCTGGGTCGTCTCCTCGAGCGCCTCGATCTGGTCGCGGAGCTTCGCAGCCCGCTCGTACTCGAGCGATCCCGCCGCCTCGGCCATCCGGCCGCGCAGGCTGGCGAGGAGGTCGTCGGTGTGGCCGCGCAGCGTGTCGATGAGCCCGTCGACCATCCTCCGGTACTCCTCGGGTTGGACGAGGCCGACGCACGGCGCGGCGCAGCGCTTGAGCTGGTGGTAGAGGCAGGGGCGGTCGCGCGTCTCGAGCACCCGGTCGCCGCAGAGCCGGAGCGGGAAGATCGCGCCCAGCGTCCGGATGGTGCGGCGCACGGCCTTCGCGCTGCTGAACGGCCCGAAGTAGAGGGCGCCGTCGCGGCGGAACTTCCGGACCATGTGCAGGCGCGGCCACGCATGGCGGGTGTCCACGCGGATGCAGAGGTAGGCCTTGTCGTCGCGGAGCCGCACGTTGTAGCGCGGCCGGTGGCGCTTGATCAGCGTGTTCTCGAGGAGGAGCGCCTCCTTCTCGTTGCTGGTGACGATGACCTCGAGGTCGGCGATCCGCCGCGCGAGGTGCGGCGTCGCGAGGCGGCCGTCGCCCTCCGGCCGCAGGTAGGCGCGGACGCGCCCCCGCAGGTCGCCCGCCTTGCCCACGTAGACGACCTTCCCCTCCTCGTCGCGGAAGAGGTAGACGCCCGGGGACCGCGGGAGGCGCTCGATCTTCTCGCGGAGCGCCCCCCCCTTCGCCTCCTCCGTCATCGCGTCCTGAGCTCGTGCGCCTCGAGCGTGCGGAGCCGGTCGCGGATCTCCGCCGCGCGCTCGAACTCGAGCTTCTCGGCGGCCACGTACATCTCCTTCCGGAGCCGCTCGATCTCCTTCGCGGTCCGGTCCGGCGACCAGCGCTCGTAGGGCTCCTCCTCGCGGCCGGGCTCGGGCACGGGCGTGTAGTCGTGCTCGTAGACCGACGCGAGGAGGTCGCCGATCCGCTTCTTCACGGTCTCGGGCGTGATCCCGTGCGCCGCGTTGAACGCGAGCTGCCTCGTGCGGCGCCGCTCGGTCTCGTCGATCGCGCGCCGCATCGACCCGGTGATCGTGTCGGCGTAGAGGATCACCCGGCCCTCGACGTTTCTCGCCGCCCGCCCCATCGTCTGGATCAGCGAGCGGTCGTTGCGGAGGAACCCCTCCTTGTCCGCGTCGAGCACGGCGACGAGCGCCACCTCCGGGATGTCGAGCCCCTCGCGCAGCAGGTTGATGCCGACGATGACGTCGAAGACGCCGAGCCTCAGGTCGCGCACGATCTCCGTGCGCTCCAGCGTGTCCACGTCGCTGTGCAGGTAGCGGCACTTGACGCCCACCTCCGCGTAGTACTCGGTCAGCTCCTCCGCCATCCGCTTCGTGAGCGTGGTGACGAGCACGCGGTGGCCGGCGGCCGCGACGGTCCGGATCTCCTTCAGGAGGTCGTCCACCTGCCCCCCGACCCCCCTCACGTCCACCGCCGGATCGACGAGCCCCGTCGGACGGACGATCTGCTCCGCCACATGGCCCTTTGTGCGGTCGAGCTCGTAGTCCCCCGGCGTCGCGCTCACGTAGATCACGTTCTTCAGGCGCTCCTTGAACTCCTCGAACTTGAGCGGCCGATTGTCGAGCGCGGAGGGCAGGCGGAAGCCGTGCTCGACGAGCACCTCCTTGCGCGCGCGGTCCCCGCGGTACATCCCCCCCGCCTGCGGCACGGCGACGTGGCTCTCGTCGATGAACATCAGGTAGTCGTCGGGGAAGTAGGAGAGCAGCGTCCACGGCGGCTCGCCCGCCTTCCGCCCGTCGAGGTGGCGCGAGTAGTTCTCGATGCCGGGGCAGGTGCCGACCTCGCGCATGAGCTCGAGGTCGTACCGCGTGCGCTGCTCCAGCCGCTGCGCCTCGAGCAGCTTCCGGTCGCGCCGGAGCTCTTTGAGCCGCTCCTCGAGCTCCTGCTCGATCGTGACGCACGCCGCCTCGAGCCGCTCGCCGTCGGTCACGTAGTGGCTCCGCGGGTAGATGTCGACGAACGCGAGGTCCTCGAGCACCTCGCCGGTGAGCGGGTCGAGCGCGCAGATCTCCTCGAGGAGGTCGCCGAAGAACGCGAGGCGGATCACGCGCTCGTCGGCGTAGGCCGGATAGACGTCGACTGTGTCGCCGCGCACGCGGAACGTGCCGCGCCGGAAGTCGAGCTGGGCGCGGTCGTAGAGGCACAGGGTGAGCTGCCGAAGCACCTGGTCGCGCTCGACCTGCTGCCCCTTGTCGAGGTGGACGTGCAGGTTCTCGTAGGTGTCCGGCGAGCCCGCGCCGTAGATGCACGACACCGACGCGACGACGACCACGTCCTTCCGCGTGAGCAGGCTGTAGGTCGCCCGGTGGCGCATCCGGTCGATCCGGTCGTTGATCGTCGCCTCCTTCTCGATGTAGAGGTCGCTCGACGGGATGTACGCCTCGGGCAGGTAGTAGTCGTAGTACGACACGAAGTACTCGACCGCGTTCTCCGGGAACAGCTGGCGGAACTCCTCGAACAGCTGGGCGGCGAGGACCTTGTTCGGGGCGAGGACGAGCGTCGGCCGCCCCCACCGGGCGATGACGTGGGCCATCGTGAACGTCTTCCCGGACCCCGTCACCCCGAGCAGCGTCTGCTCCCGCACCCCTTCCGCGAGGCCCTTCGAGAGGGTCTCCACGGCCGCGGGCTGGTCGCCCTTGAGCTCGAAGTCCGAGACGAGCCGGAATCCGTCCACTGGGAGGAGTGTACGCCCCCCCCGTCGACAGGTCGGCCGCGGTATGATGGGTGGTCCTAAGGAGTCGCAACGATGGCGGAGCAGATCTGCGTTTGTCCCCAGTGCGGGAAGAAGTACAAGCTCAAGGAGGGGTTCGACGCGAAGAGCTTCTCCTGCAAGTCCTGCGGGGCGACGGTCTGGGTCGCGGGCAAGCCCCCCGCCCCCGCGCCGACGACCAAGCGGGCTCCGGCCCCCGGCGCGGCGCCGTCCTCGCGGAAGGCGGGACGCGCCGCCGCGGCCAGGCCGGCTCGTGGCGGGCGCCGCTCCCGCGGGCGCGAGGCGCCCGAGCAAGAGGAAGAGGGGGGGCGCCGGGGGCGCGGGCGCGAGAAGCCGAAGAGCAGCGCCAACATCCTGATGGCGATCGGGGCGGTCGCCGTCATCGGCATCGTCATCGTGATCGCGTTGATGTCGGGCAAGAAGGACAAGGGCGGCGCGAAGCAGCAGCCGGTCGCGGCGCAGCCGGGCGACGAGTCCGGCGGGGAGGGGATGAGCGCGGCCGGAGGCGACGCGTCGGGGGCTCCGACGCTGCCGCCCGGCACGGAGCCCGCGGCGGCGACCCCGGAGAAGACCGCGACGCCCGCGGCCCCGGCGAATCCGGAGCCGACACCGACGAAGCCGGCCGAGGGCGAGGAGGCGAAACCCGCCGAAGGCGGGGAGGGCGAGGAATCGCCGTCGCCCGAGGGCGGCGAGACGCCGACGAAGCTCGGCGGCGGGACCAAGAAGACCCCGGAGGGCGCCGGCAAGTGGGACCCGCCCGCGACGCTCGGTCACCTCGACTCGACGCCGCCCGAGCTGCGGAAGCAGATCGACGATCTCATCGCCGTGCTCCTCGACCCCCAGGCGGGCAAGGAGGTGCACGAGGCCAAGGCGAAGCTCGCGGCGATCGGGAAGCCCGCGTTCCTCCCGGTCCTCGGCAAGATGGCCGCGATCCGCGACACGATCACGGACAACGACACGCCGGAGGAACGGCTCATCGAGTCCGCGCTGATGCAGGGCGACGGGTGCTTGCGCGAGATGGACGGCTTCCTCGAGGCGAGCGGCAAGGGCATCATTCGTCCCGGGACGGACAAGAAGTACATCAAGTACATCCTCATCCTCCACTACCGCCGCTGGCTGGGCGGCATGCCTGCGGGCGCGATCGGGCTCAAGGACATGCCCGAGATGCCGGGTCCGTTCGACCCGAGCAAGGCGCCGGCGGCACCGGACGAGGAGGGCGACAAATAGCGGGGCCGCGCCTCGCGGACGCATACCGGGGTGTGGCCTCGCTTCTCCGGGCGGGCCTCGTCGTCCGCGAGGCGGTCGCGCAGGTCGCGGAGGGCGGCGCGTTCGGCGCCCTCGGCGCGCGCCTCGCGGCCGAGGTCGGGGGCGGCAAGGCGCTCGGGGAGGCGATGGCGCTCTTCCCCGACGCGTTGCCCAAGGAGGACGTCGCGCTGGTCGCGGCCGGCGAGACGACCGGCAACATCGACCGCGTCCTCGACCGCCTCGCGGACCGCCACGACGCACGCCGCACGCTGTGGCGACGGTTCGTCACGAGCATCGGGTACCCGGTGCTCGTCTTCCACCTGGCCGCACTGCTCACGCCGCTCCCGTCCTCGCTCGGGAAAGACGGCCGCCTGTTCGGGCCGACGTGGTTCTCCGCGGCCCTCGCGATGCTCGTGCCGTTCTACGCGCTGGTCGGCGCCGCCTTCTGGATGCACCGCACGGCGCGCGGGCGGGAGATCCTGCGGCGGATCGTGAACGCGCTGCCGGGATTCGGGAGCGCGGCGCGCCACCGCCGCCGCGCGCAGTTCGCGGACGTCCTCGGCGCCGCGTACGAGGCGGGCGTTCCGATCGGCAGGGCGGTCGCGCTCGCGAGGGACACGGTGGGCGACCCGCGCCTCGAGGCGGCCGTCGTCGCGGTCGGGCACGGCTCGACGCTCCGTGACGCGCTCGCGGGCACGGGCTTCCTGACGCCCGCGATCCTTTCCCGCGTCGCGGTCGGCGAGCAGGCGGGCGAGCTGAGCCAGGTGCTGCTCCAGACGGCGCGGAGCGAGGCCGAGGCGGCCGAGCACACGCTCCACCGCACGACGGCGGTGCTCGCGAAGGGGATCTACATCGCCATCGCGCTGTGGATCGCCTACTACGCCATCTCCACGCTGTTCGGGATCTACGAGCCGTTCCTCCGCGACTGAGAGCTCGTGAAGAAATCCCGGCGTCGGCCCGAGGCCGAGCGAGGTGGCGTCAGGCGAGGAAGGCCGACGAGCCGTATCAGCGGAGCGATACAGTGAGGAGGCCTGACGAAGCATCACGCCGCCGCAGCCGGCCGAAGCCAGCGGGGATTTGTTCACAAGCTCTGAGCGATTGGGAAGCCTACCCCACCGACGCCTGCGGCGCGAGGACGCCGCGGATCGCCGGATCCACCTCGGCGAAGTCGTCGTGGAGCAGGAACTTCACGCCCAGCCCCCACGAGATGAGCGCCGAGAGCAGCGACTCGTGCCGCGCGGCCCCGCGGTAGTGCTCGTCGACGACCGCGCGGATCCCGTCGGGGTCGAAGATCCCGTCCGGGAAGATCCCCCGGTCGACCAGCGGCAGCAGGATGTCGTCCCTGAGCGTGGGCTCCGCGCGGAAGGTCGCCGCGAGGTCGCGCGCGTCGCGGCCGAGCAGCGGGTCCTTCCGGGAGAGGGGCTTCTTCAACGCCCGCCCCGCGTACCGGAGCGCCATCTTGCCGTACTCCCTCAGGAAGCTCGGGTCGATCGGCCGGCCGCTGTTCGTGCACGGGATGTCCCGGATCGCCGGGAAGCCGTGCGCGATCATGCGCTTGTAGACGCGCTGCTCGAGGCGCGCGTAGGGCGGGATCGTGAGCAGGAACTCGAGGAGCTCCGCGTCGGTCAAGGGCGCGCGGTTCTCGAAGCGGTGGCGGTCGATCGCGGACGACTGGAACGTCGAGAACGGCTCGAAGTTCCGGACGATCCAGGAGTCCGAGACGTTGAGCGGGTGCGCGTTCGGGACGTCCGTGAAGCTCTTCAAGAACCGCTCGCGCAGCGCACCGAACGCCTGGTCGAAGAAAGCCCTGCGGAAGATGCGCCGGGCGCCCGCAGCGCCGCGGAGGGCGTAGCGCGCGAAGACGGCCTCCCGCGCCGCCTCGGCGGAGCGCGCGAGCAGGAGCCGCGGCCACGTGTGGGAGCCGTTGTACTCGGCGAGGAAGCCGAGCAGGATCACGTCCACGTGCTGCTTCAGGAAGTCGTGGTGGTTGATCGACGTGGCGTTCGCGAACGAGCCGAGGCCGTCCGTGCGCCAGACGATCGAGGCGCAGTGCGGGGCGAGGTACGGGGAGGGGTCGGGAACCCCGTGGTGCACGAAGCCGAGCCGCTCCGACAGCATCTTCGCGTAGCGCATGTCGCGCGAGTCGGGCGCGCCGAAGGTGAACGCCGGGATCGGCAGGTGGTGCCTGCGGATCGCCGCCGCCACCGCGCGGCTGTCGTACCCGCCGGAGAGGAAGATGCCGATCCGGTGGTTCCCGCGCATGGCGCGCTCGACCGCCCGGTCGAGCAGCACGGCGTAGCGCGTCGCGTAGGTGCGCTGGTCGAGGTGCGGCGCGGACTCGTCGTAGGCGTAGCGCCAGTACTCACGCCGGCGCACGCCGCGCTCGTCCGCGACGAGGATCGTGGCGGGGCGGAGCTTCCGGTACCCCTCCATCCACGTGTCGCCGAACATGTGCGCGCGGTAGCAGAAGCGCTCGAGCGTGGCGACCTCGTCGATCCGGCGCTCCCCGGGGTCGACGGCCGCGAGCGCCTTCATCTCCGACGCGAACAGCAGCGCGCGGCCGCGCTCGACGAGGAAGATCGGCCGGAGGCCGAAGCGGTCCGACACGAGCGTGAGGCTTTTCGGGCGGCGGCGGAAGAGCGCGATCGCGAAGTGCCCGTTGAAGAGGCGGACGACGTCGTCGCCCTCCGCGAGCATCAGGTGGAGCGCGATCTCCGGCGGGCTCAGCTCGCCCTCGGGCAGCCTCGCCCGGAAGCGGCGGCGCAGCTCGTCCGCGTTGAGGATCTCGCCGTCGAGGAACAGCGAGGCGCCGCGGTCCAAGGAGTGGACGGGCTGCGGGCCGTTCTCGAGGATCCCGTGGTCGAGGAGCCCCGCGCCGAAGCCGGCCTCGGCGAGCCGGTGCTCCCGGTAGGGAACGAGTGACGTGCGCAGGCGCTGCATCTGCGCGTCCACGATCCCGCGGACCGCGTCCGCGGGGAGGTCGGGGTTCCAGATGCCGCAGAGGTTGGGCATGTCAGCTCCTCGCTCCAAGGATCGGCACAAAGGGCGCCGGACGAAACGCGCTCACGCGCGGGCCCCCGTGGCGGCGGGCGCAGTCCTGCCCGCGAGCCGGTCGCGAAACTCGGGCGGCGTGAGGGCGATCCCCCCCGCCTCCCCGAGGAAGAACTCGAGGTACCCGGAGAGCATCCCGAGGAAGCGCGCCTGGTCCGCCTCGTCCCGGACGAAGGGGGTGAACCCCGGCGTCGCCGACGGGCTGTGGAAGGTCAGGTTCATCACGCGCACGCCGCGGCGCAGGAGCGCCCGCGTGCACGCGACCTGCTGGTCGAGGTCAAACCCCTCCGGAGACACGCGCAGGCGGTCGAGCGCGCGGAGCCGCGAGAGGATCCCCTTCATCCGCAGCGCGCGGCCGAGCCTCGTCAGCGACAGCCTGCGGAGCGCCGCGCCCCACGGGTGGAGCGGCCCGACGAACGCGGCCGTGCAGGGGATCTCGAGGAGCATCCGCCCCTCGGAGCCGAACCAGTAGGGCTCCGGCGGGAACGAGACGAAGTCCGGTCCGCCGTCCGCGCGGAAGTCGAGGCCGGGGCAGACGCTCAGGTCGATCTCGTAGCCGAGCTCCTCGAGGATCGACGTCGTGTGCGGGCCGATGCCATACCGGCCGGCCTTGTAGACCGTCGGCCGGCGGCCGAAGGTCGCCTCGATCCTCCCGGTCAGGACGCGCAGCTTCTCCTTCTCGAGCTCGCGCGGCAGGTTGCCCGGATAGGAGTTGAACGAGCCGAGCTCCTCGCCGAACGGCGGGTTCACCCACGGGTGGAGGTGCGTGCCGATGACCGCGCGACCGCTCTCCTGGAACTCGCGGAGGTCGCGAAACCCCTTCTCCTGCGTCGCGATCGGGTAGTCGACGACGTAGGTGGGCCGCACGCCGAAGGCGTCGAAGACCGCCTGCAGCTTCGGGATGTCGCGCATCGCCTCGACGGCCGTGCGGTCGCGGCGGAACCCGCCCCCCCACTCGAACTCCTCCTCGGTGTCGATGACCACGACGAGCACGGGCGGGTGGGACGCCGGAAGCCGCTCGAAGCGCTTCGGGGTGAGGAGGGAGTGCCCGGGACGGCTCATCGGCTGTTGACGTTCCTCGACATGGCGCGCACCGGGCGGGAGCGGCGCAAGCGGCGGGCCGAGCGCGCGCCGCGCGGCGGGGACGCGGAGGGGGTCCGGGGGCCGGCGGCGCGGGCACGGGGATTGCGATCCTTCCGCCCCGGGGCGTCGACCGTCCAACCGGCGCGACATCGTCGAGCATGCAGCAGCGTACCCACCGCGAGCGGACGACCGAGCCGCACGCCGGCCCCGCCGGCGCCCGGACGCCGTTGCGCGTGGGCCTTCTCGTCGACGCGCTGCGCCAGCCCGCCTGGGTCGCGCGCCTCGTCGCCGAGATCGAGGCCTCGCCGTTCGCGCGGGTGGTCGTCCTCGCGAGGGCGCCCGCGGACCCCCGCCGGGAGCCCTTCTTCCGGCGCCTCTGGCGCGGGCTCCTCCACGACCTCTACCTCCGCCTCGACGAGGGGCTCTTCCCCGGCGACCCCGACGCGCTCGCCCCGACCGACCTCGCGCCGCTCCTCCCGGGCCGCCCGGTGGTCGAGGTCGAGGCCGACGACGTCGCGTGCCTCTCCCTCCACGACCTCGACGTGGCGATCGTGCTCGCGGACGCCTTCCGCGACGCCGCCTGCGCGAGGGTCGCGCGCCACGGCGCGTGGTCGCTCGCGGGCCCGGCCGGCGCGGGCACCGTGGCGCCGGGGCTCGTCGAGGTGCTCAGGGGCGA
>DASUGR010000010.1:0-4329 GCA_036273915.1 Planctomycetota bacterium
CCGCAAGCGGGACATACGCGGGCACTCTCGACAGCGGGCTGTGCAGGGGGAGCCGGCTTCTCGCAACTCGTCCCAAGGGCCGCAGCCCAAAGGAGCAGGACTTTGGAGATCGACCCTCGCACGTCTTGTTGCCGGCCTAACTCATATTGGACTTGGGAAGGGGCGCGCTCATCCGCCTAACGCGGGGCGGCAAGAGCGCATGCCGGCGTCCGAAGTCCCTGCTGGAGAACATGATACAGCGCGGGCGGGCTCGTTGCTTCGACCGGGAAAGGCTGGTCCGTGTTTCCGGGGCGGGTGCCTGCCCGCGTGCCGCCGGTTCCGGCTCACCAACTGCGTCCCGCCACGCTGGTTCGGCGCGCCCAGCTCTTGTCGGTCACGCGCCTGGACCAGCGCCTCGACTCACGGGCCGCCATCTTCCGCCCGTGGGCTCTCGGCCCCGTCCTTCCACGCGGCGCAGATGGCCACGACGATCAGGACGAGGCCCAGTGCGACGAGCGCAGCCGACCAGCTGAAGACGCGGAGCTCCCAGCTGTAGACCGTCGAGGAGAAGTACGACGACTGCACGCGGCGGCCATCTTCGTCGATGCTGTGGGACGGCGGCTGTTCGACCGTCTCCCGATGCGCCCGGAACAGCGGCGAGAACGGGAGGCCGAGCGTCCACTCCTCGTTCCTCCCCCGCCCGCCCGGGAAGAGGCCCGCGACGAGGCAGAGCGCTCCGGCGACGCCGAGGAGCGGGCGCGAGCCGCGCGCCATGGTCCCCCGCGCCCCCCCACCTAGCACTCCGGCAGGCTCACGGCGAGGCCGCCCTCGCCCGTCTCCTTGTACTCGCGCCGCATGTCCGCGCCCGTGCGCTTCATCACCTGGATCACGCGGTCGAGCGACACCACGTTGCTTACCACCGAGTGGATCGCGAGCTGCGCCGCGCTCCACGCCTTCGCCACCCCCATCGCGTTGCGCTCGATGCACGGCGCCTGCACGAGCCCCTTGATCGGGTCGCACGTGAGCCCGAGGTTGTGCTCCATCGCGATCTCCGCCGCGACCTCCACCTGCTTCACGTCGCCGCCCATCAGCTGGCAGAGCGCCGCCGCCGCCATCGCCGTCGCGGTGCCGACCTCGCCCTGGCAGCCGACCTCCGCGCCCGAGATCGACGCGTGCGTCTTCACGATCATCCCGATGGCCGCCGCCGTCGCGATCGCGTTGCGGATCACGTCCGGGTGGAGCATCGAGCGCTCCGCGAACTCGACGAGCACCGCGGGCACGATCCCGGCCGCGCCGTTCGTCGGCGCCGTCACCACGCGCCCGCCCGCCGCGTTCTCCTCGTTGATCGCGAACGCGTACGCCTGCGCCCGCGCGATGTGGCGGTACACGCGCTCGACCTTCCCGGACTCTACGCGCGCGAGCAGCTCCGCCGCGCGCCGCTTCACGCCGAGCCCGCCCGGCAGCTCGCCCTTCCGCTCGAGCCCGCGCGAGATGCACGCCTGGAACGCCGCCCACACGCGGTCGATCCCCTCCGCGACCTCGCCGGGGCGCGTCTCCCAGTTCAGCTCGTTCTTGAGGATCACGTCGCCGAGCGTGCCCTTGAGCTCCTTCGCGCGCGCGATGAGCGTTCTGCCGTCAGGGACGGGGTGGAGGGGGGCGGCGGGGGGAGGCGGGGAGACCGGGTCCTCCGGCCGCCTCACGAAACCGCCGCCGACCGAGCACCACGTCTCCTCGAAGAGCGTCTGGTCGCCCTTCCTCGCGCGCAGCCGCATCGTGTTCGGGTGCGGGAGCTCCTCGTGCTTGTACTCCGCGTAGCGCAGGAACCGCACCGCCTCCGGCCGCACCTCGGTCGTCCCCTTCCCCCATGGCACGCGCGGGTCCTTCGCGAGCGTGTCCGTCAGCGCGTGGAACAGGTCGAGGTCGACGGTCTCCGGCTCCCAGCCGTGCAGGCCGGCGAGCACCGCGCGGTCGGTGAGGTGGCCGTGGCCGGTCGCGGAGAGCGAGCCCAGGAGGTCCACCTCGACGCGTTCGGGGATGATCCCGCGCGCGAGGCAGCCCTCGCGGAAGAACGCGGCCGCGCGCATCGGGCCCACGGTGTGGCTCGAGCTCGGGCCGAGACCGATGCGGAAGATCTCGAGCAGCCGGATGGTGATCGGGGCGCTCATCCGGAGATGATCTTACGCGCACGCCGGAACACCCCCTCGAACATCGCGCGGGTGAGCTTCCCGGTCTGGGTGTTCTGGCGGCTCGGGTGGTAGGAGATAAGCAGCGTCACCCCGCCTGCCGTCGCCTCTCCGCCATGGAGGAAGGGGGGCTTCGGGGTGAAGGGGGGATGCCCCGCCTCCGTCCAGGCCTTGAGGAACGCGTCCATCCCGACCCGGCCCAGCGCGATCACGACCCGGAGGCTGCGGCAGGCGGCGATCTCCTCGACGAGATAGGGCCGGCAGCGGGAGAGCTCCTTAGGCGTCGGCTTGTTGTCGGGCGGCGCGCAGCGGGCCGCCGCCGTCACGAGGGCGTCGGTGAGTTTCAGCCCGTCCCCCCGCCGCACGGAGGACGGCTGGCTCGCGAAGCCCGCCAGGTGCATGGCGCGGTAGAGCCAGTCGCCGCTGGCGTCGCCGGTGAACATGCGCCCCGTCCGGTTGGAGCCGTGCGCGCCGGGCGCGAGCCCGACCACCATGAGCCTCGGCTGGGCGACGCCGAAGGCGGGCACGGGCTTGCCCCAGTAGGTCTCGTCGCGGTAGGCGCGCCGCTTCTCGCGCGCGACCTTCTCGCGGTACGCGACGAGCCGCGGGCAACGCCGGCAGACGATGATCCGTTCTCGGAGGGAACTCATCCGGCGCGCAGGATACGACGGATGTCGGCGAGCGTCGTCGCGCAGGCGATGCCGCGCGGGCCGCGCCGGACGCCGTGGCCCCTTCCCGGCGATCCGGCGTACCGTGTGCTCGCCGGTCCCGGGGTCCCCACAGGGACCCTGATGTTGGCGCGGCGCTGGACGAGTCGGTGTTTGACGCACTTGGTCCCGCACGACTCCTTTGGGTCCCCCCCCAACCGGTACGGGCTCCGGCGGGGTTGGCGCCGGACGCCAGCAGCGTCCGTGAACGAGGGCAAAACCGCCGAGGCCCGTTGCAGCGACGGCGAGGCGGGCGTGTCCCGCGGCGTCTGCTATCCTCAATGCCGTTTCGTCGGGAGGTTCAGGATGTCGTGCGGCGCGAACTCCCTCCGGTGCTTGGCGGTCGTGCTCCTCGCGTCGCCCGCTTTTGCCGACGAGGAGATCCCGTTCCCCGTCCTCAAGTCGACGACGGCGAGCAAGGACCGCGCCACCTACGTGGTGGAGGGGCGGATGCGCCTCCCTGTCGGGGTCGCGGTCACGTGCAAACAGGGCATCAGGATCCTGGGGCGCGGGGACGACCCGACGCTGGAGGTCGCCGGCACGCTCGTGATCGAGGGCCAGCCGCGGCAGGAGGTCGTGATCGAGAACCTCCGCATCGAGCCCGCCCCGCAGTTCCAGGAGATCCGCATCGAGTGGGCGCGGATGAGCGGGAGCATCGCGACGCCGGAGGGCGGCGCCGCCGCCGGACCGCTCGCGATCGACTGCACGACGGTGAGCGGGCCGGTCAGCCTCGCCTTCGGCCAGGGCGAGATCCGGCTCATGCACTCCGAGCTCCAGGGGCAGGTGACGCTCGCCGGCGTACCTCGCGAGGGTGCGGCGGCCGCGCCCCTGAAGATCCGGATCCTCAACTGCTGCCGCGGCACCGACCGGGCAGAGGAGATCCAGCTGAACGCCGGCTTCTGGAGCGGGCTCGCGGTCTCCCGCGCCTCCGACGTTCTCGTGCGCGCAAACTGGCTCACCGGCGGGGCGTACGACTTCGAGGACTGCGGCGAACTTGTGTTCGACGGGAACACCGCCGTGAGCGCCGACCGCGTCGCTTTCCGCCAGACGAAGCCCGGTGGCTTCAAGCGGACGCGGGTGATGAAGAGCGACTTCTACGGCGTCGAGGTGCGCCTCGAGTCGCCGAAGGCCGAGACAGCGGACAAGGTCGTGATCGACAAGTGCTGGTTCGGCGGAACCGAGGATCCGCAGAAAGTCCTTGAGGCGGCCGTGCGGGACGGCAGCCGCGACGCGACGTCCGGCGCCCGCGCGCAGTTCCGCAAGATCAACAAGAGTCCCCTCGGCATCGGCGGCACGCCCCAGAGGTGAGTCGTCGTGCGAGAACAACTGCTACATTCGGCCGGCTGCGACGACGCGATGCGGCGTCGCTCCTCCTCCGCGTATCGCTCCGCGGATACGCGTCGTCGTCCCTCCTTGCCTCGCGCCGTCTCGCTCGGCCTCGGTGTTTGACGCATTTGTTC
>DASUGR010000011.1:0-5778 GCA_036273915.1 Planctomycetota bacterium
GATGTAGGCAACGCCACGTGCGAGCTTCAACCACAGGAACAAGCCGGAGAGGAGCATCCCTACGACCGCCAGGACGACGGCGATCCTCGGGAGCAGTGCCTTCTCGGCTTCCATCAGACGTCCTCGGTAAGCCTAACGTCTCGCCGCTCAGCCGCGAGCGGCGCGCCCCAGGCTACCGCACCCGCCCCTCGCGTGCCCGCCGCTCGTCGGCTGCAGCGGCTTGTTAGGCGGCGGCTCGCCGGACTGCCGCAGACGAAGTTCTGAGCGAGCGACGATTGCCATGAACGGCAGCGCCAGCACTCCGGCAAGGATCGCGTGCCCGGGAAGCCACGGAAACTCGATGCCGACGAACACGCACCCACATCCTTCCCATGGCAGATCACGGGCAGCTGCGATGAAGGCGACAACGATGAGTCCGAGGTTCGTGGCCGTACCGGCAATGGCCGACATGCGGCGCGTGCGGCGCCCGCAGACGCCGACGCCGACAATCAGTTCCCATAGGGCGGCGAAGAGTGCGAAGTCGGCGATCGGGGGCCCATAGCAGCCCTTGGGCGCCATGCCAACTAGCAGCTTGAGCCCAGCCCACGTCCCATAAGTGGCCCCCCACACCGTGGCCAAGATCTCGCCGCGCGTTCGCCTCGCCGGCCGAACCCGCCAGCGGCGCGATGTCGACCAAGACGGGTTACCCATGCGCACTACTGCCGATGCGACTCATGCCGACGCCCGTTGCAGCCGCCTAACTCCAATTGGACTTGGGAGGGGGCGGGCTCAGCTGCCTAACACCGGGCGGGTGGCGCCGCGGCCAGCGCCCCAAGTCGCTGTCGGAGAACATGATAGCGTCGACACGGGCTTGGCACCGACACGGGGAGAGGCAGGTCCGTGTTTTCGGACCCGTTTGCGGCCCACTGGACCCGGTCAGCGGGGTCAGCCGCCTCCCCCTCCCCCTCCCCCTCCCCCTCCCCCTCCCGCACCCGCACCCCCGCCCCCACCCGCACCTCCACCTCCGAGCCGGTCCATCGGGCTCCGGACGCCCGACGGGCCCCGGTCAAGCACGTGCGTGTAGATCATCGTCGTCGAGACGTCGCGGTGACCGAGCAGCTCCTGCACCGTGCGGATGTCGTAGCCGTCCTCCAACAGGTGCGTCGCGAACGAGTGGCGGAACGTGTGGCACGTCGCCCGCTTCCCGATGCCCGCGGCGAGCACCGCCGCGCGCACCGCGCCCTGCAGCACCGTCTCGTGCAGGTGGTGGCGTCGGCGTTCGCCCGTCTCGGCGTCGACGTACCTCCGCGTCGCGGGGAACGCCCACTGCCACGCCCAGTCGCGCGCGGCCGACGGCAGCTTCGCCGCGACCGCCCCCGGCAGCGCGACGAAGCCCGCGCCCTCCGCGACGTCCCGCGCGTGCTGCCCCCGGACCCCCTCGAGATGGCCCACCAACGCGGGCCTCAGCGACTGCGGAAGGAGCGTGGCCCGATCGCGACGTCCCTTCCCCTCGCGCACCACGATCTGGCGGCGCGCGAGATCGACGTCCTTCACGCGCAGGCGGCAGCACTCCATGAGCCGCAGGCCCGATCCGTACAGCAGCGACGCCATCAGCCGCGGCGCGCCCTCCATCCGGTCGAGCACCGCGCCCACCTCCTCGCGCGAGAGCACCGTCGGCAGGCGCGCGGGCCGCCTCGCCCGCGTGAGCTCGTCGAGCCACGGCAGCTTCACGCCGAGCACCTCGCCGTAGAGGAAGAGCAGCGCGGCGAGCGCCTGGTTCTGCGTCGAGGCCGACACGCCGCGCGCGTCCGCGAGGTCGGAGAGGAACGCGGCGACCTCGCCCGCGCCGAGCGTCGCGGGGTGGCGCCTCCCGTGGAAGTCGAAGTAGCGCCGCATCCACTGGAGGTACGCGTCCTCGGTGCGCGGGCTCATCCGGCGCAGGCGCATCGCGGCGCGCACGCGGTCGGCGAGCCGCCCGCCGCGCGGGATCTCGAAGGGACCGTCGGGCTCGCGCACGAAGAGCGCGCCCGCGCGGCCGGCGGCGAAGGCGCCTGCGAGGGTCATCGGCGTCGATTGTACGCCCGCTCCGGGCGATGTGAGGGGGCTCCGGGGGCAGGGCGGGCGGCCCCCGGACCCCCTCCCCTTCCGTCGCGGCGAGCCGCCGCGCCGCGAAGCCTACCGCTGCAGGTCGCGGCGCTGCTTCTCGGCGATGAAGTTCGCGAGCAGGTGGAACATCGAGTACGTGCGGCTGATCGGCGTCGTGTTGTCGATGTTCTTGAAGGCGCCCTTCGCGTCGAGCTCGCGGATCTCCTGCGGCGTCAAGCCCAGGTGGTCCGCGGCGAAGACTCTTCGCTCCTCTTCGCTCGACGCCTTCGCGAATCCCTCCTTCTGGAGGTAGAAGTGGCTCGTCGAGTGCATCACCTTGCCGAGCCCCTCCGACCACTCGACCATCATGGCCGAGCTGCCGTAGCGCGTGAGCATCTGGAGGCTGTCCACGAGCACCTCGGCGCGGCCCGGATCCTCGATCTGGATCGGGAACGCCTGGATCTCGAGCCACCACATCAGCTCGAGGTCCTCGCGGAAAACGCCCTTGCAGATCGGGTGGTCGGGCGCCACCGGGTCCACGACCACGATGTCGTTCCCCGTCGACTGCTTCACGTAGCCCTTCACGACGCCCGGGAACGTCTTCGTCGTCGCGTTCACGAGCGACCAGTCGGTCGTCGCCATGTAGCCGCCGCAGATGACCATCCACTGCAGGTACTCGGTCACCGTGTTGTCGATCGAGCCCTCGCAGTTCACGAGCACGACCTGCTTCGGCGAGAGGCCGTAGTCCTTGATCTCCTGCGCGCGGATCGCCTGGTGCGGCACCTGCAGGTCCTCGAGGACGAGCTGCACCCTGTCCCACCGGCCGAGGATCGCCACGATATCGGTGCCGCGCAGGATCTCCTGCAGGTACTTCTTCGTGTCGTAGCCGTACTTGTCGAGCTCCTCGAGCCTCTTCTCCGGGTGTTCGAGCTCGAGTTTGTCCTTCTGCTTCTCCCACCAGCCCTCGTACATCTGCTTCTGCGCGAACGTCTGGCGCGTGAGGTTCCGGAGGTTCTTGCGCGCGGTCATGCGCGCGACCGGCTGCTTGTCGTTGAACGCGGCGATGAGGATCGGGATCGCGCGCTTGTCGTACGCGTGGTAGAGCCCCTCGCACGCCGCCGCGCGCACCTGCCACTCGCGCGCCTTCGCGAGCTCCGCGAGCGTGTCGAACTCCTTCTCCCAGCCGATGCGGCCGAGCGCGACACACGCGGCCGCGCGCACCGGCCAGTCCCGCTTCGCCGCCGGCGCCTCGCCCTTCGCGAGCGCCGCGATGGCCGGCAGCGCGTCCTTCATCCGCATCTCGAACGCGCGCCGCACGGCCACCATCGCGACGTCCGCGTCCCTGTGGGCGAGCAGCGCGTTCACGGCCTCCGGGGGCGGCGTGCCCGCGAGCACCGCCTCGGCCGCGGCGATCCGGACGCGGCGGTCCTTGTCCGCGAGCCCCGGGGCGGCCTCCTCGGGCGTCACGCGCTCGGTGCCGAACGCCGCCGCCTTGTACGCGAACACGCGGGTGAGTGGGTCGCTGTTCCCGAAGTACGCCCGGGCGGACTTCACGGGCGCCTGCGCGGCGAGCGCGACCTGGAGCAGGGCGGCCGGCTCCCTGGCCTTGGGGATCCGCTCCTCGAGCGCCTTCGCGAACGCCTCGCGGTTGACCTCGCCGCCGCGGCGGCCGACGCGGCGGAAGACGTACCCCTCGACCGGGTCGAGCCTGCCGACGTGGTCGAGCACCTCCGCGCGCGCGCTGTCGCTGTCGACGCCCGCGAGCGCGATCGCCGAGAGGATGACGACCTCCTCCTCCTTGTCCTTGAGCCCGCGGATGAGCCCCTTCTCGCCGCCGTGCAGGCGCCCGAGCGCGCGCGCGGCGCCGCTCCGGTGCTCCGGCTCCGGGGCGCGCATCTGGTCGGAGAGCGCCTCGACCGCCTCGGGCGTCCCCAGGATCCCGAGCGCGTCGAGGGCCGGGATCCGCGCCTCGCCCTTCAGCCGCACGAGGTTCGTCGCGATGCGCGAGGCCTGGCGCTCCGCGTCGTGCTCCTTCAGGCAGCGCGCGGCGAGCACGCGGATCGCGCGAATCGCGCCCTCGAGCGCCTTCTCGCGGATCGCGTCGCGGCCGTCCTCGAACTTGATCGGTGCGAGGTTCCGGATCGCGGCCATCTGCACGCCCCAGTCGGGGTCGTCGAGTAGCGCGATGAGGCGCTTCGCGGCGGCGATGTCGCCCTGCTTGCCGAGCAGCGCCGCGCCCTCCTCGCGCTTCTCCGGCAGCGTCGAGGCGAGCAGCTCGTCGGCGCCCGGCGGGACGGCCCCCGCCCCCGCGGAGAGCGCGAGCAGGAGGAACGCGAGCCTGGCTCTCCTCATGGCGTCTCTCCTTATAACGCGGGAGCGCACACCGGCGGGATGCGAGGGGGTTCCGGGGGCGCGCGCCGACCGCCCCCGGACCCCCTGGGAATCTCTCGGGAGACCGCCCCCTTTTCAATGCCCCTCCCCCACGCTATCTTGTGGGGTTACACCGGTAACCCTACGATACCGGCCGGAGGTTCGGCGGCATGCGGACGTTTCTTCCGATCAAGGGACCCGGGGGTCGCTACCTGACCCCGCGGGAGAAAGTGGCGCTCCTGATCCTCGGGATCACGCTCGTGCTTTGCATCCTGACGATCCTCCACGGCGAGAACGCCTACCTGAAGGACCAGTCGCGCAACCCGATCTTCGGGCTCGTGTCGGTGCTCTGCCGGAAGTTCGGCGGCGGCATCATCGCGCTCTACGCGCTCGTGCTCGTCTGGTCGGGCCTCATCTACTTCAAGGGCGAGAAGATCGCGAGGGTCACGCCGCTCTCGGGCCGCCTCTTCGCCGCGCTCGCGGTGACGGTCGGCGTGTCGGGCGCGCTCGGCATCGCGCACCTGCAGACGGCGGGGGGGCTCGGGACGCTCGTCGGCGGCGCGCTCGGCCGCACGTTCGGCGGCGGCGTCGGCTTCCCGATGCTGCTCGCGCTCATGCTCCTCGGGCTCCACCTCGCGGGGCAGGGCGCATGGGCCGCGATGAAGGAGCCGATGCCGTTGCCGGCGCGGGCAGGCGGCGGCGGGTTCGGGTTCGACGCGCCGGGCAGCCGCGTCTCCGGCATGACCTTCGTCGACGACGGCGACCCGACGTCGGACGAGCGCACGCTCGCGGTGACGCAGGCGATGGAGGAGATCGAGCGCCGGCAGGGCGTCACGATCATCGAGGTCGACGAGCGTCCGAGCATCGGCGAGGAGGTCGCGGAGGCTCCGCCCCCGCCGCCGGAGAGCGAGGAGTCGCGTGTGCGCGAGGGCCTCGCAGCCGTCGAGGACCTGCTCGAGGTCGCCGACGCCCGCCCCGCCGCCCCCGAGCCCGAACCCGCGCCGGAGCCCGAGGCGTGGGCCGTCGAGACCGAGGTCCAGGAGGAGCCCCCCGCCGCCGAGGAGGACTACGAGACGAGCGAGCACGGCCTCGTGCCGGTGCCCCCCGCCGAGAGCCCCGCCGCCGCTTGGCAGATCGCGCCCGAAGAGGAGGAGAGGGTGTCCGCGGGGGAGGCGGAGACCGCCGTCGAGGAGGGTGTCGAGGAGACCGTGGAGGCGGCCGAGGCGGAAGGCATCCCGGCCGAGGCTGCCGCGGCCGTCGCGGAGGAGCAGGAGGAGGCGCCGCAGGCCGACGGCTTCGCGGACGAGGATCCCTACGCGCAGGGCGGGCTCTTGAGGAAGATCC
>DASUGR010000012.1:0-4681 GCA_036273915.1 Planctomycetota bacterium
CCTTCCTCTCCACGACCGGGAACCTCGCGGAGACCCCCCTTCCCGTCGCGCGGGTCGTGAGGCGCACGTGCGCCGGGGCGAAGCTCGCGATCCTCTCCGACACGCCGCGCGCGTCGCCGCCTCTCCTGACGCCGGAGGCGGCACGACGCCTCGCCTTCGCCGCGCCGAAGCGTCTCGCCGAGGAGGCCGCCATGCTGAAGCGGGAGGGCTGCGTCGTGGTCGTCGCCTCGCACGGATTCGACGCCGAAGCACAGAATCTGGCGCGGTCCGCGGGCGCGGACCTGGTGCTCCAAGGCCACTACCGCACCGGGGACGCCGTGCCCGAGCGGCTGCCCGACCCGCCGGTCTTGCGGATCGGCGACATGGAGTACGTGAGCGTCTTCGCCTGGAGGGTCCGGGGCGGCGCTGTGGTCGACTTCGAGTTCCGGCGCGAGCTCGTGGACAAGCGCTGGCCGATGGACGACGCGCTCTGGAAGACCTACGAGGACTACACGCGCGTCGCCCTGCGCCATGCGGGGAAGGCGAAGGCGAGGGACGGCATGGTCTACACCGGGTCGGCCGCGTGCGGCGCCTGCCACGCTCCGCAGCTGGCGGCCTACGAGGCGTCGGCCCACGCGCATGCCTATGCGACGCTCGTGCACGTCGGGCGGGACGGCGACCCCGAGTGCCTCTCGTGCCACACCACCGGCTTCGAGTCCGCCTCGGGATTCGACTCGATCCGCACGACGTCGGAGCTCGCCAACGTCAACTGCCAGGACTGCCACGGGTTCTCGATGAAGGAGCACGACGCGGCAGGCTTCAAGGCGCCGAGGATCGAGCCGGCGAAGTGCACGCGATGCCACACGCCGACGACGGATCCGGCCTTCGACTTCCCCGCCCGCCGGGCCGCCGCCGGCTGCAATCGCGCCGGAGGCGGCCTGCCCGCGCACCGGCCGCGGCCGTAGCGCGGATCACGCGCACCGCGACCTCGCCTACTCGCGGATGCCCGGCATGTCCTGGCCGTTCTGGTGGAGCACGAGGCGGGTCACCTTCCCGTCCTTGTCCCGCTCGAACGTGATCTGCGCGTCCACGACCTTGTAGAAGAACTCCGTCTCGGACTTCGCGAAGACCGGGAACTTCTGCTGCCCCGTCGCCTGGACCATCAGCCGGCCGCTCTCGGCGGTCACCGTGAGCTTGAAGTCGGCGAACAGCGCGTACGTGCCGGCGTACTCCGCGAGGATCTCCGGCTTCACCAGGACGTCGCGCGGCGTCTCCACCTTCTCGCCCGCGAGCATCTTGAGCAGGTTGCCGCCGAGCTCGTCCACGTCGCCGGTCGCGGTGTCGGCGAGCACGACGACCGCGCGGCCGTTCGCGACGTCCACGGCCACGAAGCTGTGATAGCCGCCCGTCTGCCCGTTGTGCCAGCGCGCGCCGCCGGGCGAGACGTGCCAGCCGCAGCCCATCCGCACGCCGCCCCCCTCGAAGCGCACCTCGCGCGCGAACGCGAGCGTCTCCGCGAGCGGGCCGTCCGGAGCGAGGTTCGCGCGGAGGAAGCGCATCATGTCGGCCGCCGTCGAGCGGATGCCGCCCGCCCCCGCGAGCGCCGGGATGTCCCAGTTGCGCGCCGCACCGCCCGCCATGTCGTGCCCGGGCGCGAGCCGCGCCTTCATGTCCGGCGTCAGCGCGACGGCCGTGCTCTTCATGCCGAGCGGCCCCGTGATCCGCTCGGCCAGAAGCTCCTCGTAGCCCTTCCCCGCCTTCTTCGCGAGCGCCCAGCCGAGGAGCCCGACGCCGAGGTTGCTGTACTCGTACGCGGTGCCGGGCGCGCGAGAGAGCTTCGCGCCCTTCAGGTACGAGAGCATCCGCTCGGCCGTGTAGTCCGCGAACGGGTTCCCCGGGTCCTTGGGCGCGAAGTTGTCCGGCATCCGGGGCAGCCCGGACGTGTGCGTGGTGAGGTCCAGGAGCGTCACCTTCCGCTCGCCGTCCGCCGGCACGACGGAGCCCCCGGGCAACAGATCGACGACCGGCTGGTCGAGGCGCACGACGCCGTCGCGGACGAGGCCCGCGAGGAGCACGCCGGTGAACACCTTGCTCACGGACCCGATCTCGTAGACCGTGTCCGCGCCCGGGCTCCCGGCGCCGTAGCCCAGCAGGACCTGCTCCCGTCCGTCGAAGATGCCGACGGCCATGCCGACGACGCGCCCGTCCTCGACGTAGGGCTTACAGAGCGCGTCGACGCGCGCGGCGAGCGCGTCCTCGCCGCGGGCGAGCGTCGCGAGCAGGAAGAGCGGAAGGAGTCGTCGCATCTGGGCCCCCGGACCCCCCCGACCTCGGGCGCCGGGAGGCCCCCGAGGATATCCGCAGGCTGCCGACCTTATGAGGAGGATGCAAGAGGCCGCGCCTACCCCTCCCCCCACCCCCCGCGAGGAGGCCGCGGAGTGGTACGGCCGGCTCCACGAGCTGCCGTTCGTGCGGCTCAGGCCGCTCAAGGTCCCGGTCGCGAGGCTGCGCGCGAGCGCGCCCGACTGGCTCCGCGAGCGAGCCGAGGCGCGCGACGTCCCGCTCCGCCGCCGCGTGTGGGACGTGCTGCGCGACCCGGCGCACGTCGGCACGCCGGCGGTGGCGCACGTGCCCGCCTACCTGCCGCAATTCGGCCGCGGGCACGTCCTCGACTTCCTGCTGCCGGAGTACGGCGTCAACGTGCAGGTCGACCGCTGGGACGGCGACGAGAACGACGACGGCGAGGACCGCGACAGCGACCTGCGCGAGGCGCTCGGCATCGAGACCGTGCGCTTCTTCGACGTGTGGTTGAGGGACAACCTCGATCTCCTCGCCGGCGAGATCCGGAAGGAGCTGGGCATCGGGCGGCCGGGTTGGCTGCGGCGAATCTAGGGGGTTCCGGGGGCAGGTCCCCGCCTACTCCGGCGGGTTGCGGCGGCGGAAGACGAGCACCGTCGTCTCGCCGCGGAGGAGTTCGAGCCAGCTCCCGGACATCCGCCAGCCGTCCACCTCGTCCAGGAGCTTCAGGTAACGCGCCTCTTGCGCCATCGCGCCCGGCGGGTCGTCGAGGAACTTCTTCGTGGCGGCGATCGCGTCGATCTGGAAGGCGCCCTCGGTCCGCTCGTACTGGGCGCTGTACCGGTTGACGGCCTGCCCATAGAGGCGGCCGACGTCGAGGGTCAGCGTGGTCTCGGTGCCCGCGAGCGGGGGCGTCCCCTCCATGGAGAGGAGCACCCACACGGTGCCCTGCACCTCGTCCCAGCGCGCGCCCGCGGTGGCGCCGCAGCCGGCGGCGGCGAGGAGCCCGAGCGCGAGCGCGTGCCTCATTCCTTCCCCTTCGGGTGAGCGGCGGCGAGCGCGGCCTCTGCGCGGGCGAACGCGGCCAAGTACGCGTCGACGCCCACGCCGGACTTCGGGAGGTCGGCCTCGCCGACGAGGATCGCCTTCTCGCCCGCGTCGTTCTCGCAGGCGAACGGGTCGAGGAGGAAGTTGCCGGGCGAGACGCGGAAGACGCGGACGACGAAGAGGCCGTCGCGGTAGATCTCCATGTGGTCGATGCAGTCGATGCCCGGCATGAGCGGGCACGAGCCGTCCTCGTTCTCGGGGTGCGGATCGAACTCGGCGTCCTTCGGGTCCATGCCGAAGGCGACGACGAGCCGCTCGTTGCAGAACGCGACGAAGCGCGGGTCGGTGAAGAGCTGCGCGCGCATGCGGTCGCACTGGCCGCAGGTGTCGTGCTGGAGCGAGAGGAAGATGGGCACGCGCCGCTCGCGCGCCTCCTTCACGGCGAGGTCCCAGCTCTTCGCGAGCCGGAGCGTCGCCTTCACCTCGGGCTTTCTCGGCTCGCGGTCCGGCTCGGGATCGTCCACGGCGCAGCGGAAGCCGACACTCCCGTCGGCGACCTCCATCGGCTGCATGCAGAGGTCAAGGACCCGGAGGTTCAAGGGGTGCGGGGACAGCCACGAGCCGCCCTTCAACATGACGGGCAGGCCGCGCGTCAGGACGCGGTCGTAGGCGTTGCCGGCCATGTCGAGGCAGCCGAAGGGCGACGCGCCGGCGACGTGGGAGCCGACGGGCTCGAGGCCGCGCGGGTGCGGGAGGCCGAAGTTCGCGTAGGCGGCGGTCGGCTTCTCGTCGCCCCACGGGTAGAGCTTGCCGTCGACGCCGCCGGCGGCCTTCTCCCACTCGGCGGCCTCGGGGATGCGGCCCTTGACCCACTTCGCGTAGGCGAGCACGCCCTTGCCGGTGGCGGCGGTCACCGGGTAGCGCTCGTGGCCGGGGACAGCGCGCCACGCGCTGCCGTCGCGGACGAGGCCGGGCACTTGGGGATCGACGAGATCCGCAGCGTCGGCGAGCTGCGAGAGGAAGCGCGCGAACTGCTCGTTCGTGACCTCGTGCTTGTCGATGAAAAACGACTTCACCGGAAACGGTTTCGGCTCCTCGACGGCGATCTTGCCCTCGTAGGGCCGGCGGAGGAAGTCGCCGCCGGGGACGCGGATGACGACGGCGCCGTCGATCTCGCGGTACCACTCCTCGGCCCCCTGCTCGTTGAGCCCGAGGTAGGTGAGCCCGTCGGCATGTGCGACGACGGCGAGCAGGAGGACCGCGACGCAGCGCATCCGCGGATTCTAACAACGCGCCCTCCCGCTGGAGCCACCAAGCCCGCCTCCCTTCGTTGCCCTCGGTCGCACTACGACCGTCG
>DASUGR010000013.1:0-3770 GCA_036273915.1 Planctomycetota bacterium
GGGGTCCGGGGGGCAGCGAGCCCGCGCGGTCACCGCGGAAGCAGCGTCACGGACCCTGCGCAGTGGCGTGTGGCGCAAACCAGCGACCCCGTGGTTGTCGATCCGCCTAGGCGGGCCCGACGCGAAGCGCTCCGAATGCGCGTTGCGGCATTACGTTCGTCGATTCTAGCGGGCATGCCCGGCGAGGCAAGCGCGAGCATGACGTCGCGCCCACTCTCGGACTCTCGCGTGCCGATGTCGTGCAGCCCCCGGCGCGCGCTACCTCTGCTCGGCGTCGAGTTCCCGAACCCGCGCCCACCCGTACCAGTCGAAGAGGGCGACGAGCGCTTCCGTCTCAGCGCGGGTCGCAGGAGTCGCGCTGTCGAGTTGGCGCTTCGCCTCCGCGCGGGCAACCTGGAAGGACAAGTCTCCGAGCCGGGCACGCAGCAGCAGACACAAGATCGCGAGGTCAGGGTCGGCAGTCCCTTCAAGTACCTCGATCTGACTCTTGAGGTGTCGCGCGCGGACCGCGGCCACCCCTTCGCCCGGCGACGCAGGCGCGGCTGGCCTATCCCTCGGCTCCTCTGTCAGCTGGCGCCGCGGCGAAAGCAGCCACTCCTCGCCGGTGCGCAGAGCCTCCAGCGCACGCGCTGCCTCGTCCCGGTCGGCGACGGAGAGCCGTCCTGCTTCGAAGAGCAGATCCGTTTGCTCTCTCAGGGCACGCGCCCAGTCGTCCGTGGAGCGGAGCAGCTGCCTGCGTTGCTCTGTCGGGGCAGACGCCATGCGACCGAGCGCCTCCTCGATGCGGGCCACGAGAACCTCTCCCGCGCCCACCCGGCCGGCGTGCTGCAGCCGCTCAAGGCGGAGGACTCGCTCCGCAAGGAGCGGCGCGAGCTCGGCCGACTCTTCGCTCTCTAGCTCGTAGAGCCTTGACCACAGGGCGCCAGCCTGCTGGCCGGCACCCCTTTCGCCGGCTTCCGCCGGCCGTTTCTGACCTGCGTCTGAATTGCCGTTCCGAATGTCCGGACCTTGGTCGCCGGCGCCAGGCGTCACACGATGGGAGCGCGACGTTTCGATTGCTCGCGAAAGAAGCACAATGACCCCGACCAGACCAGCTAGAACGAGCAGCGAAACCCAGAGCCAGCGCATGATCGGCCCACACCACCGTAGCAGCACCCGTGACGTTGCGCTGCCATTGCCGCTAGACCCCTGGGCGCGAGCCTGATTGGCCGGGTCAGGTGCTCACGGGATCGGGCCGGCGACCTCGACGACGAGGCCGCCCGGCAGGTCGATGACCCACGCGTAGCCGTCCGCGTCGCGCAGGATCAGCGACGTCTCGTCGTCCGCCACGACCGCGTCGTACGGCCCGCGCGAGCCGCGCCGGCCGCTTCCCGGTCGGTCCACGTAGGAAGTCGGATAGGAGAGGCGGAGGAGCTCCGACGTTCCGCCGGCGGAGACAATCAGCCAGTTGAACTCGTTGTCGTCCCGCTGGACGTCGTGGTGGTACGTGATGTCGAACGCGCCCCGCCCGATGCTGAGGACGGCGCCGTCCGCTTCGAGCCGGTCCGGACGAACGCCGGAGAACAGCGACGCAATCTGGTCCTTCGTCCGCAGCTTGTGGCGGAGCCGGAAACGGTCCAGCTTGCCCGCGGCGAGGGCCTCGAGGATGCGCTCGTTGTACGCCGCATCCCGGGCACCGCCGAAGAAATCCTGCCACCTGCAGTTGGCGCACCAGTGGGTCGTGTTCTGCAAGGGGAGGCCCGTGTCGCGGTCGATCCCGATGCCGTCCGGGGGCAGGCGGTCCGACGTCTCGAACGCCCGGCGCAGCCGCGGGCGGCCCTTGGCGATGGCCTCGGCGGCCTCCTCGCGCCCCTCGACGCGCGCCTGGCTCGAACGGTGCGAGATCTGGATCCCAATGGCCAGGATGACGACGCTCCCGAGGACCGCGAGGCGCACGACAACCATCCTACGCCGCGCCGCGGCCCCCGGAGCCCCCTCGCTTCCACCCTCTTGACAAAGGGCGGTCGATATACAACCATGTGGTTGTGGATGCATTGGGCGCGACCCTCGCCGCCGCCGCCGACCCGACCCGCCGGTCGATCCTCCGGCGGCTCGCGGGCGGCCCCGCGTCCGTCAGCGAGCTCGCGCGCCCGTTCCGCATGTCGCAGCAGGCCGTCTCGAAACACCTCGTACACCTCGAGCGCGCGCGGCTCATCGAAAAGCGCCGCCGCGGCCGCATGCACATCTGCGTCCTCCGCCCCGAGCCGCTGAAGGAGCTCGCGGCGTGGGTCGAAGGCTACCGGCAGTTCTGGGAAACCCGCTTCCGCAATCTCGACGCGCTCCTTCAGGAGATGAAGCGGAAGCGATAGGGAGGATGACATGGCGTCAGGGAAGGTCAGGAAGCCCCGAAACCAGGGAGGGGTCGCCGCGTACGCGCGCGAGCAGGAGCCCGCGGTCGGCGCGATGTGCGAGCGCCTGCGCGAGCTGATCGAGGCCGCGCTCCCCAAGGCCTCGTCGAAGGTGTGGCACGGGAGCCCGGTCTGGTTCTTGGACGAGAACCCCGTCGTCGGCTACAGCGCGAAGAAGAAGGGCGTGAGCCTCCTCTTCTGGAACGGCAAGGCGATCGGCGAGCCCGCGCTCGAGCCCGTCGGCAAGTACGGCGCGGCCGAGGCGCTCTTCGGCGACGCCGCCGGGATCGACGCGAAGGCCGTCCGCCGCTGGCTCAAGGTGGCGGGGGAGAACGTCTTCGACTCGAAGGCGTTCTTCAAGGAGATGCGCGCGAGGAAGTAGGCCCCCGGAGCCCCTCCCCGATGAAGAACGACCCGAGGTCCGTCCTCGCCGAGCTGCGGCGCCTGGCCAGGAGGAAGCACAGGGACGGGATGGCGCGGTTCGCCATCCCGTCCGGGAAGGCGTTCGGCGTCCCGATGCACGCGATCCACGCGCTCGCGAAACGCATCGGGAGGAGCCACGAGCTCGCGCTGGCGCTCTGGGGGACCGGCTGGTACGAGGCGCGCACGCTCGCGGCGTTCGTGGACGAGCCGGCGCGCGTGACGCCCGCGCAGATGGACCGCTGGTGCCGCGGGTTCGACAGCTGGGCGATCTGCGACACGGTCTGTTTCCACCTGTTCGACCGGACCCCGCACGCGTTCGGGAGGATCGAGCGCTGGGCGCGGCGCAAGGGCGAGTTCCAGAGGCGCGCCGCGTTCGCGCTGCTCGCGAGCGTGGGGGCGCACGACCGGGAGGCGGAGGACGCGCCCTTCGCCCGCTCTTTGCCCCTGATCGAGGAGGCGGCCTTCGACGAGCGCAACTTCGTGAAGAAGGGCGTGAGCTGGGCGCTGCGCGTGGTGGGGCGGCGGAGCCTCGCGCTGCACCGCGCGTCGGTGGCGCTCGCGAAGCGGCTCGTCGCGTCGGGCGACCCCGCGGCGCGGTGGGTGGGGAAGGACGCGCTCTTGGACCTCTCGAAGCCGGCGGTGCTCGCGCGGCTGAAGCGGCGGTAGGATCCCGCCGCGCGCGTCGTCCAAGGTTCGTGGATCGCGCCGCGCCCTCGCGCAGCCGGCTCGTGTCGCCGGGCGTCGCGGCGGAACGAAAAAGCGGCGCCGAGTCGTCTAACCCGGCGCCGCCTCGCGTGGTGGGCCCAACTGGACTTGAACCAGTGACCCCCTGGTTGTCGATCCGTCCAGGCGCACCCGACGCGAAGCGCTCCGAAAGCGCGTTGCGGCTTCATCTGCGGGACATTCTACCGAAGACAACGACACGCCTACTACTCGCATCGCCGAGCACCGCATCGCAGT
>DASUGR010000014.1:0-13393 GCA_036273915.1 Planctomycetota bacterium
CTTTTTTCTGGGGCACGTCGGCGCGGGACGCGCCGCGGCGCCCCAACCACCCGCCGAAGCCCGCCGAGCCGCTGGCGGGGCGGGCGAAGGCGGGTAGACCGCGCGCGGCCGAAGCCGGCCGAACACCGGCCGCCCCGCCCCCCGCCGGCCAGGCAGGGCCGATCGCCGCCGGCACCCGGCGGATTCCCATCGTTCTCCACGAACGGTCGTCCCCCATGCGGCGGGCCTCCCGCGGAGGGAGTGGTACCCTCATGCGCTCGCGCCGCAAGGCTTGGGACCGCGCCCACCTATAATTCCTGCCTCGAACGAAATGCGCATATTGGATTGGGTCCTCGGGAAGTTCTCCGTGGACATGGGGATCGACCTCGGGACCGCGAACACGCTGGTCTGCGTTCGTGGCCGGGGGATCGTCCTCAACGAGCCGTCCGTCGTCGCGGTCCGCAAGGGCACGACCGAGGTCCTCCTGAACGGCCGCGCGGTCGGCGCGACGGCGAAGGAGATGCTCGGCAAGACCCCGGCGAACATCGTGGCCATCCGCCCCATGAAGGACGGCGTCATCGCCGACTTCGAGGTGACGGAGGCGATGCTCAAGTACTTCATCCACAAGGTCCACGGCCGGAACTGGGCCGTGAGCCCGAGGGTCGTGATCGCGGTCCCCTCCGGGATCACGCCCGTGGAGAAGCGCGCCGTCATCAACTCCGCCGAGCGCGCGGGCGCCCGGAAGGTCTACCTGATGGAGGAGCCCATGGCCGCCGCGATCGGCTGCGGGCTGCCGTTCGCCGAGCCGCGGGGCTCGATGATCGTGGACATCGGCGGCGGCACGACCGAGGTCGCGATCCTCTCGCTGGGCGGCATCGTCCACTCCCGGTCGATCCGGATCGCGGGCGACGAGATGGACGGCGCGGTCATGAACTACATGCGGAGCGCCTACGATCTCCTGATTGGCGAGCAGACCGCGGAGACCGTGAAGATCGCCATCGGCAGCGCCTACCCGCTCAAGAAGGAGGCGACGATGGAGGTCCGCGGCCTCGACGCGAACAAGGGGCTCCCGCGAAAGGTCGTGGTCACGTCCGAGGAGATCCGCGAGGCGATCGGCGAGCCCGTGGAGGGGATCATCAGCTCCGTGCGCGAGACGCTCGAGTCCTGCCCGCCGGAGCTCGCGGGCGACCTGCTGGAGCAGGGCATCACCCTCGCAGGCGGCGGCGCGCTTCTCCGCGGCCTCTCCCGCGCGATCTCGGAGCACGTCGGGCTCCCCTGCCACGTCGCCGACGACCCCCTGTGCGCGGTGGCCCGGGGCACGGGCGTCTTCCTCGACAACCTGAACGAGGTCCAATCGGTCCTCGAGCAGGTGGACGAACACGGTTAACCGGTCGACGCAAGGAGGGGATGAGAGGGGGGTCGGGGGGCAGCCTCGGCCTTCCCCATCCCGCGCCCGGCCGTTCTCCCCTCCCCCGCGCCCCCTCCCTTCCGGCGCCTGGCCCGGTCATTCGCGAGTCCCGACGCTCGTTCCGCCGGCTCCCTCGCCGAACGGCGTCGGTCCGCGCGGTCCCGCCTGCCCGTCGGTCTCGATCCTCGTGAACAGCTCGGCTAGGGACTTCACCCGGTCTACCACTTGTAGTTGCCGAACTCCGAATGACCCCCTAGAATCGGTGGGTCCAGCGGGGGGCCGCCCCCGCGTGCGCGACGGACGCCGCCTCGCGGAACGGGATGCGACTACAGAGGCTCCACCGGTATCTCCTGCTGCTCGCCGCACTCTTCGTGCTGGCCGTCCTCCTCCGCGAGGATCTTCCCGGCGAGGAGATGCTCCCCGACGCCTACCGCGCCGCCGTCGGCAAGCCGCTGGTCGAGCCGCTCGCCGCGGCGGCGCACGACGGCGCCCTTGAGATGGCCGACATGAAGAGCCGGCTCGCCGTGGCGGAGCTGCGCGTGCGCGAGCTGACCGAGCAGCTCGAGCGCGCGCACGAGCTCGAGCGCTACTTCGGAAAGCTCAAGTGGGAGGCGCCGGCCCGCGCGATCCCGGCGTGGGTGTTCTCGGTGGAGTCGGACGACTACCGCCGCACGTTCCAGATCGACTGCGCGTCGTCGACCGGCATCGGCAAGGGGATGCCGGTCGTGACCGGCCAGGCGCTCCTGGGCGTCGTCATCGCTGTCCGGGGGAACTACGCCACCGTGCGGCGCGTCGACGATCCCTCCTTCCGGCTCGAGGTCGAGATCGAGGGGGAGAGCGAGGTCGTGCGCGGCGTCGCGCGCGGGGACGGCGACCGCGGCGTCGACGTCCGGTTCGTGCCCCGCGCGAGCGTGCTCAAGAAGGGCCAGCGCGTGTTCACGAGCCGCTACGACAAGCTCATCCCTCCCGGGCTCTACGTCGGCGAGGTGTCGGACGTCGCGGACGTGGACGAGGACGGCCTCCTCGAGGTCGCGCTCCTTCCCGCCGCGGCGCTCGGCCGTCTGTCGCAGGTGCACGTGCTGGTCCAGCCCAGGAGGGGCGAGTGATGGCCTACCTCGGCCTGCTCCTCGTCGTCTTCCTCGACCAGGCGGCGCGGCTGCTGGTCCCGGAGGGGTTCCTCGAGCGGATCCTGCCGGACCTGCCGCTGATCACCGCGCTCTACGTCGGCTTCCGCGCGCGCGACGCGCGGCCGCTCGGCCTCGCGATCGTGCTCGGCATCTTCGCCGACTGCTTCAGCTCCTGCCCGCTCGGCCACTTCGCGTTCCTCTACGGGGCCGCGGCCTACCTCGCGCTCCGTCTGCGGCGCTTCGTGCCCATCGACCACTTCAAGTCGCACGTCGCGGCGTGCCTTGTCGCCGGCTTCCTGACCTCGCTGCTCGCGCTCCTGATGGCCGTCGTCACCGTCGACGGCGCGCTGGGGCCGGGGTTTCTGCGCTCGCTCGTCCGCGTGGCGGTGAGCGCCGTCGCCGCCCCGTTCGTCTTCGCGATCTGGGACGGGAGCCGCCTCTTCCGCGGACAGCTCCGCGGCAGCTCCTACGAGTTCGCCCGATGACGCTCGGGTACCGCGGCCGCCTGACCCTGCTCGCGGTGCTCGCCGCCGTGCTCGGGGGCGCATTCCTCACGCGTCTTTTCGCCATGCAGGTGGCCGGCCGCGCCGCCTACCGGAGGGAGGCCGAGAGCCAGGTCGCGGGCAAGCGCGCCGTGCACGCGCGTCGCGGGCGCATCCTCGACCGCGAGGGCAAGGAGCTCGCGACGGAGGAGGCCGGCTTCGAGCTGACCGTCCGCGCGGCGGCCTGGCAGTCGGTGATGCACGAGTGCCCCCGGTGCGGCCTCGTGCGGTTCCAGCCGGAGAAACAGCCTCCGGGGAAGTGCATCCGCTGCGGGAAGCGGCTCGTCCGCGTGGACCGGAGCGACCCCGCGCCGCTCGCGCGGCTCCTGGGCATGAGCGTGGAGGAGCTTCGCGACCGCGTGGAGACCCGCGTGAAGGAGGTCGTGGAGATCGTGGAGGAGCGCGTCGGCACCGACCTCCCGCCGCGCCAGGAGAAGGCGGAGCGGGCGCGGCTGTGGGGCGACTACGGATGGCGCCCCCGGCGCATCGCGCGCGACGTCCCCTACGAGGTCGCGCGCGAGGTCGAGCTGAACCCGCACCAGTACCCGGCGTTCCGGATCGTCTCGGTCCACACGCGGCGCGCGAGCGGCGGGAGGGACTTCGTCCACATCCTCGGGCTCGTCCGCGAGGACAGCAGGCGCGTGGACGGCATCGACGTCGACCTGGCGGTGGGCGTCTCCGGCCTCGAGCGGGCCTTCGACGCCGCGCTCCAGGGCGAGCCGGGGATGATGGAGGTCGAGCGGGACCCGCGCGACGGGGAGGAGCGCATCGTGGCGCGGACGGCGCCGCGCCACGGCGAGGACATCCGCCTGACCATCGCGGCAGGGGACCAGGCGCGTGCCGTCGCGGCGCTCGGCGGGGCCAGCGGCGCCTTCGTCGTCATCGACGCCAACGACGGGAGCGTGCTCGCGGCAGCCTCGTCGCCGACGTACGATCCGGACGACTACGCGAGGGTCCTCGCCGAGGTGCGCGACGCGAAGGAGCGCCTCGGGCGCTGGCCGAAGCACCATGCTCTCCAGGAGTCGGCCTTCTCCGGCTTCGACGCGCCCGGCTCGATCGTGAAGCCCGTGACGGCCGTCGCCGCGCTCGTCTCGGGCGTCGCGACGCCGGACACGAGCATCGAGTGCGACCGCCACTTCCGGAACCGGCGCGGCCAGCCGCTGGACACCCTCAAGTGCAGCAGCGCGCACGGCGAGGTCACGATCCACGAGGCGCTCGTCCGCTCCTGCAACGTCTACTTCCAGACCGTGCAGAAGGAGGCGATCGAGCGCGGCGCCTTCGACCGCATGTTCGAGGTCGCGCGCCGCTTCGGCTTCGGCCTGCCGACCGGCATCGAGCTCGAGCCCGCGCCGTTCCCCGACACGTGGGATCCCGGCAAGGACTGGGCGAACAACGTCTGGATGGCGATCGGGCAGGGGCGCGTGCGGCTGAGCCCCGCGCAGGTCGCCCGCGCCTACGCGGCGATCGCGACCGGCTCGCTGCCGCGGCTTCGCCTGGTGGCGGAGGTGGGGGGGCAGGCGGTCCCGCCCGAGCGCACGCCGCTCGGCATCGACGAGAGCGCGCTCCGCATGGTGCGCGAGGCGCTCGTTGAGGTGCCGCGGCGCGGCACCGCCGCAGGCCACGGCCTCGAGCGCTGGCCGATCTCGGTGAAGACGGGGACGGCGCAGCTCGGCGGCGCGCTCCAGAACGCCTGGCTGGCCGGCTACGTGCCGGAGCACCGGGGCCGCCCCGCGATCGCGTTCGCGCTGGTCCTCTTCGACACCGAGCTCAACGCGGCGGCCGCGTGCGCGCCCGTGCTCGAGGAGTTCCTGCGCGGCTTCTACGGGGAGGACCGCCCGTGAGGTCGGACCTCCTCCGGGGCCTCCGCATCCCGCTCTACTGGCCCGCGATCCTCCCGACCGCCGGGCTCCTGCTCATCGGCCTCGGCGTGCTCTCCGGGCTCGAGGTCCGGCTCGGGCTCAACTGGGTCGACGACTGGCACGTGAAGCAGATGATCGGCATCGCGGTGGGGCTCGCGGCCGCCGTGGCGTTCGTGGTCGTGCCGTACAAGACGATCATCGGCCGGGCCTACCTGCTCTACGGCGCGACCCTCGTGCTGCTGGTGCTCGTGCTCGTCCTCGGCACGGAGCGCAACAACGCGCGCCGCTGGATCGCGCTGCCCGGCGTCGAGTTCCAGCCGAGCGAGCTGATGAAGCTCGCGCTGGTGATCACGCTGGCGCGCTACATCCGCTTCCGGTCGAGCTACAAGACCTTCCGGGGGCTCTTCACGCCCTTCCTGCTGACGCTTCTCCCGATGGGGCTGATCCTCATCCAGCCCGACCTCGGCACCGCGCTGCTCTTCATCCCCGTCCTCTTCACGATGCTCTTCGCCGCGGGCGCGCGGCCCCGCCACCTGCTGCTCGTCATCCTGCTCGGCGCCGCGGGGATCCTCCCGCTCTACCAGTGGGGGCTGAAGCCCTACCAGAAGGAGCGCATCGACGGTTTCCTCGTGCAGCTCGGCGTGATGGACGCGGACCGGGGGAGCGCGAAGGCCAAGGGCGACGACGCGGCGCGCCTGAAGGCGGAGGCGGGGCGGCTGAAGGCGATGGCGAAGGACGAGAACTACCAGCTCGAGCAGTCGAAGATCGCCGTCGGGGCGGGCGGTTTTCTCGGCGCGGATGAGGAGGGGGCCGGGGGGCAGGTCCTCTACCGGGTGCCCGAGCGGCAGACGGACTTCGTGTTCTCGGCGCTCGCCAACCGCTGGGGGTTCGTCGGGGGCCTCCTCGTCGTCGGGCTTCTCGGCTGGCTGCTCGTGTCGATCCTCGCGGTCGCGGCGCGCCACCGCGACCCGGCGGGGCGCCTCCTGTGCCTCGGCGTCTTCGCGATGCTCGCGGGGCAGGCCTTCATCAACCTCGCGATGACGGTCGGCCTCATGCCCGTGACGGGCCTCACGCTGCCCTTCCTGAGCTACGGCCGGTCGAGCCTCGTCGTGTGCATGCTCGGCGTGGCGCTCGTGTGCAACGTGGCGGCGCGTCCGGCCTACGACTTCGGCCGCGGCGACTTCGACTAGCAGAGGGTCCCGCCAGCGCTCGGCGGACGCGACATCGAGATCACGCAGGACGTCGAGGCGGCCGTGCCTGTGGCGCGGCTCCCTATCCCCGGAGGGATCGGATCGCCTCTTCGATGTCCTGGCTGATCACCAGCACCTGGTCGAGGCCGAGCGTCCTGAGCGTCTTCCTCAGGAACTCCCCCGGCCGCGCGAGGATCATCCCGCCGCCCGCCTCCCGTGCCCGCTTCTGCGCGGAGATGAAGAAGGCGATCGTCGTCGAGTTCGCGAAGACGAGGTCCGCGAGGTCGAAGACCAGGCGGCGCCGTCCTTCCCGAAGGCACTCCTCGAACAGGCGACGCATCTCCTCCGTCTCGAAGGAGTCGAACTCCCCGGCAAGACGGAGGACCGCCACGCCCTCCCGCTCGCTCCGCGTGACTTTCATTGCCCGGCGTGGTCATGGTAGCGGCAGCCCGCGTCGGGGGCAACGGGACCCCGTGGTAGGATCCGGGCCGTGTCGCGGCGCCACTTCCTGGCCCTCCTTTTGCCCCTCCTCGCCGTCATCACCGCCTTCGTCGCGCTCTGGGCGCTCGAGCAGAGCGGGGTCCGCGGGGCGCCCGCCTGGGACGCCGGGTTCGCGCGCTACGTGCGGGACTCGATCGGCCGGGAGTACGTCGCCGGCGTCGGGAGCCGGCACGACCAGGAGGTCGCCTACTTCCGGGCGCTGAACGAGTACGTGCGGGCGTTCGACGACTACGGCGCGATCACGCCGCCATGGGATGCCGACCGGGCCCGGGAGGCGAGCAGCGGCCGCTACACGGGCATCGGGGTGCGGATCGAGCCCCTCCCGGACGTGGACGGCCCCGTCCGCGAGGTCCTCATCTCGGGCGTGAAGCCGAAGGGCCCGGCGGCGAACGCGGGCGTGGCCGTCGGCGACCGCATCGTCGCCGTGGACGGGCGCCCGATCGCGGATCTGGTCCCCAACGCACGCGCGGTGCGGACTGGCGGCGAGTCGCCGTTCCAGATGGCCATCCGCGGCGTCGAGGGGACGTCGGTCGGGCTGCGCCTGCGCGCGCCCGACGGCACGGAGCGCGACGTCTCCGTGATCCGCGCGGAGGTCGACGACGGCTCCGTCTTCGGCGCCCGCTTCCTCGACCGCAGCAGCGGCATCGGCTACGTGCGCATCGAGGGCTTCGAGGCGAGCACGGGGAAGGACCTCCGCGCCGCCCTCGAGGGACTCGCCAAGGAGGGGCTCAGGGCGCTCGTGCTCGATCTCCGGGGCAACCGCGGAGGCCTCCTCGACCAGGCCGTCGCGGTCGCGAACCTCTTCCTCGACGGCGGCGTCGTGGTGAAGCAGCGCGGCCGCGCGGAACGATTCACGACGATCCACCGGGCGGACCCGAAGCAGACGTGGAACGCGTCGATCCCGCTCGCGGTCCTCGTCGACCAGGACAGCGCGAGCGCGAGCGAGGTGCTCGCGGGCGCGCTGCGCGACTACCGGCGGGCCGTCCTCGTGGGGGAGCGGACGTGGGGCAAGTTCCTCGTCCAGCTCGTCGAGGAGGTGCCCACCGAGGCCGGGATCGCGATCTTCAAGCGCACGACGTCGATCTACGAGACGCCGCTCGGGACGAGCTACCAGCGCACGCCGGCGGACAACCTCGACGACCCGACGGCGGGGATCCCGCCCGACCTCCTCGTGCCGATGGCGGACGCGGACCGCCGCACGCGCGCCGAGATCTACGAGGACGAGAAGTACGCCGACTGGGATGCCGCGCACGTGCCAAGGGTGACGGGATTCCTCGACGTGCAGATCGAGGCCGCCAAGGCGCTGCTCTCGGGCGAGGCCTATTGCCCGGCCCTCCTGCCGTGACCCGGGACGGGGCGCCGGCCGCGATCGGGATCCGTGGGGCCGTGATCGGGATGGGGCGCGGGGAAGGGGCCGAAGGGGTCGAACCGTGAGGATCCTCGGGATCGACACCTCGTGCGACGAAACCTCCGTCGCGCTCGTCGACGGCCGCAGGATCCTCGCGTCGAAGGTCTCCGGCCAGGACGCGCTCCACCGCCCGTTCGGCGGCGTCGTGCCGGAGATCGCGGCCCGCGCGCACGCGGAGAGGTTCCTGCCCGCGCTCGAGGCCTGCCTCCTGGAGGCGGGGCCGCCGGACGCGATCGCGGTCACGAACCGCCCGGGGCTCGTCGGCCCGCTGCTCGTCGGCCTCTCCGCGGCGAAGGCGTTCGCATTCGCGAAGGGGCTGCCGATCGTCGGCGTCCACCACCTGGAGGCCCACGTCGCCGCCGCCTACCTCCTGGACCCGCCCCCGGAACCTCCCTTCGTCGCCCTCATCGCGTCGGGCGGGCACACGCTGCTCTACGACGTGCCGGAGCGCGGCCTCTACGTCCGGCTGGGGCAGACGCAGGACGACGCGGCGGGCGAGTGCTTCGACAAGATCGCGGCGCTCCTCGGCCTCCCGTACCCCGGCGGCCCGTCGATCGAGAAGGCGGCGAGGGACGGGGATCCGAAGGCGGTCGACCTGCCGCGGCCGATGCGCGACGACCCCTCGGACGACTTCTCGTTCTCCGGGCTCAAAACCGCGGTGCTCTACAGGCTCAAGGGGCAGGACGCGCGGCGCAAGGACCCGACGAAGGGGACCGTAGCGGTCGCCGATCTCGCCGCGAGCGCGCAGGAGGCGATCGCGGACATCCTCTCGGCGAAGGCCGTGCGCGCCGCGCGGCGGCTCTCGCGCGCGCGCCTCGTGCTCGGCGGCGGCGTGGCCGCGAACACGCGCCTGCGCGAGCTCGCGCTCGCGCGCGGCCGGGAGGCGAAGATCGAGGTCTTCACCCCGCCGCGGTCGCTCTGCACGGACAACGCGGCGATGGTGGCCGCGCGGGGTGCGGAGCTTCTCGAGGCCGGGAAGCGGGACGGATTCGACCTCGACGCGGACCCGTATTCCGAGTGAAAGGGGCCCCCGCGCCCCCCCGGAATCGCCCCGGCCAGAAGTGCCCCGCGGGGCCCCCGGACGGTAGAATCCCACGGTTTTCATGGGTCAGGCGAAGCTCGTTCTCGCCGACGGCACCGTGTTCACGGGGGAGTCGTTCGGCGCCGCGACGGAGGTCACCGGGGAGGTGGTCTTCAACACGTCGATGACCGGGTACCAGGAGGTGCTCACCGACCCCTCGTACGCGGGCCAGATCGTGACGATGACCTACCCGCACATCGGCAACTACGGGGTCAACGGCAGCGACGTCGAGTCGGCCCGGCCCTGGGTGACCGGGTTCGTCGTCCGCGAGGCGGGGCGCCGGCCGAGCAACTACCGCTCGGAGGGGTCGCTCGACGACTACCTCGAGCGGAACGGCATCCCGGGGATCGCCGGCATCGACACGCGGGCGCTCGTGCGGCACGTCCGGATGCTCGGGGCCATGCCCGCGGTCCTCTCCGCGACCGACCTCGACGACGACTCCCTCCGCGCGAAGGCCAAGGCCGCGCCGGACATGGCCGGCCAGGACCTCGTGCGGTCGGTGAGCTCCGGGAGGGCCTACGACTGGACCGAGGGGGAGCCGCGGGAGTTCCGCGGCAGCCGGACGCCGCCCTCGCCGAACTACCGCGTCGCGGCCATCGACTGCGGGATCAAGCGCAACATCCTGCGCCTGCTCGTGGACGGGGGCTTCAAGGTCCGCGTCTTCCCCGCGACCGCGACGCCGGAGGAGATCCTCGCGTACGAGCCGCAGGGGCTGTTCCTCTCGAACGGGCCGGGCGACCCGGCGCCGGTCGACTACGTCGCCTCGACGGTCAAGGCGCTCCTGCCCAGGCTGCCCACGTTCGGCATCTGCCTCGGCCACCAGATCCTCGCGCTCGCGTGCGGCGCGAAGACCTACAAGCTCAAGTTCGGGCACCGCGGCGGCAACCAGCCGGTGATGGACCTGACGACGAGGAAGGTCGAGATCACGAGCCAGAACCACGGCTTCGCGGTCGACGAGAAGAGCCTCGAGGGCAGCGGGCTCGAGCTGACGCACGTGAACCTGAACGACAGGACCGTGGAGGGATTCCGCCACGTGGAGTACCCGGCCTACGCCGTGCAGTACCACCCCGAGGCGAGTCCCGGCCCGCACGATTCCCGGTACCTCTTCACCCGCTTCCGGGAGCTGATCGCGACGAGCCAGGGATGAGGCTACCGGGGCGGTCCTCGCGCGATCCCCTCGGCGGGGACGCGGACGCGCGGGTCGCGCGCGCGGGGTGAGACGGAGGAGCCATGGCGGTCACCTGCGTATTCGGCGGGCAATGGGGCGACGAGGGGAAGGGCAAGATCGTCGACTACCTCGCGAGCGACGCGGACATCGTCGTGCGCTACCAGGGCGGCTCGAACGCCGGCCACACGATCGTGCTCGGCGAGGAGCGGTTCGCGCTGCGGCTCACCCCCTCGGGCGTGCTCCAGGGCGCCATGGGCGTCATCGCGAACGGCGTGATCCTCGACCCGACGGTGCTGCGCGGCGAGGTCGAGCACCTCGAGGCGCGCGGCTACGACGTGCGCGAGCGCCTGCTCGTCTCCGACCGCGCGCACCTCGTGCTGCCGTTCCACCCGCCGCTCGACCGCGCGCTCGACGCGTCGCGCAACGCGACGTGGCGGAACCAGTCCACCGGCCGCGGGATCTCGACCTGCATGGGGGACAAGCACCTCTACGAGGGGTTCCGCGTCGCCGACCTGCTTTCCGACCGCGTGCGCAAGGAGCGCCTCCTCTACCTGCTCGAGCGCGGCAACGCGCGCCTGAAGTCGCTCGGCGCCGCGGAGGTCGACCTCGCGAGCGCGACCGCGGAGGTGGAGAGCTGGGTCGACTTCCTGCGGCCGCTCGCGTGCGACACCGTGAAGTACCTGCGGGAGGCGCGCGCGGAGGGGAAGGAGATCGTCCTCGAGGGCGCGCAGGCGGCGCTCCTGGACGTCGATTTCGGCACCTACCCGTTCGTCTCCACGAGCAACTGCGGCGTCGGCGGCATCTCGGCCGGCACCGGGCTTCCCGTCCGCGCGGTCGACAAGGTGATCACCGTCGCGAAGGCCTACGTCACGCGCGTCGGCGCGGGGCCGCTGCCCACGCGCGAAGGGGGTCCGCTCGGCGAGATGCTCCGCGAGCGCGGCAAGGAGTACGGCACGGTCACGGGCCGCCCGCGCGACTGCGGCTGGTTCGACGCGCTCGCGATGCGGCACGTCTGCGCGCTGAACGGCGTCGACGGGGTCGCGCTGACGAAGATCGACGTGCTCCAGGGCATCGACCCGCTCCGGATCTGCGTCGCCTACGAGGTGGACGGCCGTCGGATCGAGGACTTCCCCGCCGACATCGACCTCCTCCGGCGCGCCAGGCCGGTCTACCGCGAGGTGCCGGGCTTCACCGAGCCGCTGAACGGGGTCCGCAAGCCCGAGGGCCTGCCGCGCCGCGCGGCCGCGTACGTCGACGCGCTGGCGAAGGAGATCGGCGCGCCCGTGGTGCTCCTTTCCGTCGGGCCGGAGCGCACGGAGACGCTCACCCTGGGGGCGCGATGAACGACGCCCTCCCCCGGCACGTCGCGATCATCATGGACGGCAACGGGCGGTGGGCCGCCGCCCGCGGGCTGTCGCGCACGCGGGGGCACGCCGCAGGCGTGGAGTCGGTCCGCGCGGTCACCCGCACCTGCGCGCGGAAGGGGCTCGCGCAGCTCACGCTCTACGCGTTCAGCGAGGAGAACTGGAAGCGGCCGAAGCGCGAGGTCGCGCTGCTGATGCGCCTCCTCCGCCGCTTCCTCGTGCGCGAGCGCAAGGAGATCATGGACAACGACATCCGGCTGACCGCGATCGGCCGGCTCCACCGGCTGCCCGCCGACGTCCGCCGCGAGCTCGAGAAGACGCGGGAGCTGTCGGCCGGGAACGGCGGGATGGTCCTGAACTTGGCGCTCAGCTACGGCGGCCGCCAGGAGATCCTCGACGCGGTCCGCGCGATCGGCCACCGCGTGCGCAGTGGCGAGCTCGACCCCGACGAGATCACGGAGGAGACGATCACCGCGCACCTCTACCAGCCCGACATGCCGCCCCCCGACCTGCTCATCCGGACGGCGGGCGAGATGCGCTTCTCCAACTTCCTCCTCTGGCAGGTGTCCTACACGGAGCTGCACGTCACCCAGTCGTGCTGGCCCGAGTTCCGCGAGGAGCACCTCGACGAGGCATTCGAGAGCTACGCCCGTCGCGTCCGCAAGTTCGGTGGGCTCGTGCCGGGGACCGCGTCCGGATGAAGACGCGCATCCTCGTCGGCGCCGCGCTGATCGCCGCGGTCGCGGGCATCTACCTGCTCGACGCACGCGTCCTCGGGAACACGCTCCTCTCGCGGGCCGTGCTCTGGGTGCTCGCGCTGCTGACGCTCCACGAGGTGCTCGCGCTGGGCGCAAGGCGCATCGAGACGGGGCCGGGCCTCTTCCTGCTCGCCGGCATCGCGGTCACGGCCGTGGTCGCGCCCTACCTCGTGCTCAGCTACGACGTCCCGATCCCCGTGCCGGGGACGCTCCTCGTCCTCGCCGCGATCGTCGCCGCGGGGGTGCGCCTGCTCGGGATGGCGCCGCTCCGTTCGGCGCCGACGGCGTTCCCGGAGGCGATGCTGCTCGGCGCCGGCATCCTCGCGATCGCGGGCCTCGTCTGCTTCCTCGACCGGATCCTCGTGCGGCCGCGCGGCCTCCACTGCGCGATCGCGGTGATCGCGATCGCGAAGACCGCGGACATGAGCGGCTACTTCGTCGGCACGCTCGTCGGCCGCCGCCGCATCGCGCCGGCGATCAGCCCGAAGAAGACTTGGGAGGGGACGATCGGCTCGATCCTCGGGGCCGCCGGCGTGGGCGCGCTCCTCGCCCCGGAGCTCAACAGCTTCCCCTCGCACTACGGCGCGGCCGCGGGAGCGCTGCTCGGGGGCGCCGCGTTCCTCGGGGGGATCCTCGCGTCGGGCCTCAAGCGCTGGGCGGGGGTGAAGGACTCCTCCGTGCTCCTCCCGGAGTTCGGCGGGTTCCTCGACCTGCTGGACAGTATCCTCGTGGCCGCCCCGGTGGCGGTCGCCTTCCTCCACGGGGTATGACCGTGCGCACGACGATCCCGCTCCAGTCGAACGACGAGGCCCGGACGCTCTTCGGCGTCGCGGACCGGAACGCGCGCCTCTTGCGCGCGGCGTTCGACGTCTCGATGACCGTGCGCGGCGGCGAGCTGGTCCTCGAGGGCGCCGAGGAGAAGGTCGCCGGGGCGGCGAAGGCCGCCGCGGAGGTCCTCAGGCGCATCCGCGCGTCGGGCCACGTCGACGAGGGCGAGATCGAAGGGAT
>DASUGR010000015.1:0-63829 GCA_036273915.1 Planctomycetota bacterium
CTCCACCGTGGCCCAGTCGCCGTCCGCGATGCCGAGCCGTTCCGCGAGCCGGGGATGCATCTCGACCCTCGGCTCCGGGTACTGCTCCACGAGCGGTCCGATCCGCCGCGTCTGGGTCCCGGAGAGGTACTGGCTCACGACGCGTCCCGTCGTGAGCAGCAGCGGGTACTCGGCGTCGGCGTCCTCGGTCGGCGGCGCGTACCGGGCGACGTGGAAGCGCGCCTTGCCGTCGGGGAAGTAGAAGGGGCCGGCACCCTTCGCGACCGGGTTCCACGAGCCCTCCTCGAAGAGGCGCGGCGTGCCCGGATGATCCTCCGCGGGGCACGGCCAGAACATGCCGTACTCGCGCTCCACCCTCTCCCAGGTGATGCCGGAGTAGTCCGCGATCCCCCCCGCGCTCGCGCGGCGCAGCTCGTCGAAGATCTCCCGGGGGGACCCGAACGTGAACCCGCGTTCGCGGCCCAGGGCCTTGGCGAGGTCCTGGATGACGCGCCAGTCCTCGCGCGCCTCGCCCGGCGGATCGACGGCGCGCCGGATCCGGACCACGCGGCCCTCCGCCTGCGTCACCGTGCCCTCGTCCTCCTCCTGGAGCGAGCCGGGAAGGACGACGTCGGCGTGCCGCGCGGTCTCGCTGAGGAAGAAGTCGATCGCGACGTAGAAGTCGAGCTTCTCGAGCATCCTCCGGACGAAGGCGTTGTCGGGCAGCGAGACGACCGGGTTGAAGCAGATGCTCAAGAGCCCCCGGACCCCCCCCGCTTCCACCCTGCGGAAGATCTCGTAGGCGTCCACGCCCGGCCCGGGCAGGTCGTCGGGCGCGATCCCCCAGACCTTCGCCACGTGCGCGCGAGCCGCCGGATCGGCGAGATCCCGGGCTCCGGGTAGCTGGTCGCACTTCTGGCCGTGCTCCCGCCCCCCTTGCCCGTTCGCCTGCCCCGTGATCGTCGCGTATCCGCAGCCGGGCCGGCCGATGCGTCCCGACGCGAGCACGATGTCGATCGCGCCGAGGACGTTCTGGACGCCGTGGCTCGAGTGCTCGATGCCGCGCGCGTGGAGGAGGAAGCTCGTCTTCGCCGTGCCCCACCACTCCGCCGCCTGCCGGATCCCCTTCTCGGCGATCCCGGTCACCTCGGCGGTGCGGCGTGGCGTCCACTCCCGGACGTGCGCGGCTACGTCCTCGAACCCGACCGTGTGCGCGCCGACGAAGGAGCGGTCGATCCAGCCGTTCTCGATCATCAGGTGGAGAATGCCGTTGAAGAGGGCGACGTCGCGGCCCGGGCGGATCGGCAGGAAGAGATCCGCGGTCCGGGCGATCGGCGTCATGCGCGGGTCGACGACGATGACGCGGGCGCCCCGCTCGCGCGCCTGCCAGACGTAGTCTGTCGTGATCGGCGCGCACTCGGCGACGTTCGCCCCGCTGATCCAGACGACCCCCGCGTCGAGGATGTCCGACCACGGGTTCGCCGCGCGGTCGATGCCGAAGGCCTTCTTGTTCCCGGCCGCGGCGCTCACCATGCAGAGGCGGCCGTTGTAGTCGATGTTGCTCGTCTTGAGGCACACCCGGGCGAACTTGCCCATGAGGTAGGCCTTCTCGTTGGTGAGGCTCGCTCCCGTGAGGACCGCGACGGCGTCCGGGCCGTGCTCACGCTGGATGCGCGCGATGCCCTCGGCGGCGAGGCGGATCCCTTCCTCGTAGCCGACGGCTCGGAAGCCGTTGGGGCCTCCCTCGTCCCGGACGAGGGCATGGAGCAGCCGGTCCGGATGCGATCCCTGGAGATAGCGCCGCACGCCCTTCGGGCAGAGGAGGCCGTGGTTGAACGGGAACTCCTCCCAGGGCTCGAACCCGATCACGCGGTTGTCCTTCACCTTGAGCTGGATCCCGCACTGCTGCCCGCAGAAGCAGCAATGCGTCTTCACGACCCGGTCCGGCTCCACGCCGCGGTCGAGCCGATCGCCCTCGGGGAACGAGACGTGCGGGCCGTAGCCGCGGATGATCTCGAGGTCGCCCTTCGGTTGTCGCGCCACCGTCAGATCTCCTCCGTCCCCTGCCCCGCGAAGCGCCGCCCCTGCGCCGCCGCCACGAGCCCGCGCCGGCATCTCGGGCAGATCCTCTGGTAGTGGTCGACCGTGCCCGCGCGGCCGGAGTCCAGCTCGTAGCGGTAGCCGAGCTTCCCCTCCACCTCGATCAGATCCTCCACCTGCATCAGCGATGCGTACGGCTCTTGGCAGCGGGCGCATCGCGCGGGCTCGCCGCGGGCGCCGGCGTCCTTGTAGAAAGCCGCGCCGAGCTGCGCCGGGCGCTGGAAGATGTGGAAGAACTTCCCGAACGGCAGCCAGAGCAGCGCCAGGATGACGGTCACGGCGTGGAGGATCGAGAGGAACTCGTAGGCGTAGCCGCGCATCCATTCGTAGCTCACGACGAGCATGAGGCCGGTCACGGAGATGGCGAAGAGGAGGATCAGCGGAAGGAAGTCCTCGCCGAGCCGCTGGAGCGCCGCGGCGTCGCGGTCCCGCATGCGGCGGCGCATGGCGAGCATCACGCCGGCGATCACCAGGAACGAGGCCCAGGCGAGGCCGTGGAAGACGAAGGCCGCGGCGAGCGAGTCCACGGGGAACGAGAGCGTCCGCACGCCGAACACGTAGGTGACGTACCGGTCGAGCTGCCCCGGCGCGGACTCGAAGTGGATCCAGCCGAAGACGAGGGGGAACGTGATGAGCGCGGCAAGGATGCATCCGGCCATGATGAGCCAGTGGGCCGCGCCGCGCGCGACGTGGCGGCGCCAGATGAACCGGTTGAGCGCGAAGACGACGAGGAGACGCCGCCCGAACAGCGCCAGGTTGCGGAGGAGGAAGCGCGGCCGGAGGAAGAGCTGCCAGCCGCGTCTCCAGAGGAGCGCCGTGGGCGGGCGCTGGAGCCACATCGCGTAGCGGTACGCGATGCCGAACGTGGCGAAGAGCGTCGCGAAGGTGTAGGCGACGAGCGCCGCGTCGAAGTGGGAGAGGCGCCTCGATCCGACGAGGATCAGGCATCCGAGTGTCGCCGTCGCAAAGACGCCGCACCCGACCGAGCGACGGGTCGCGCGTTCCAAGGGCGACTACACTCGATACCATCAGGTTCAAGGACCTGCAGACCACCACGCCGCGGAATCGGGGGGGCTCCGGGGGCGGACCGTCACTTCCCGGGCGGGCGCACGTCGATCTGGGGCAGGTAGGCGGCTCGCGTCATCGCGCATTTCAGCCGCTCGCTCCCGCGCGCGAGGTCGAGGGTCACGGTCTCGTGCGGCGCCAGGCATTCGAAGAACGCGGTGACAGAACCCGCCGCGGCGGCGCCCCCGATCCCTTCCACACGATCCTGCGCTCGAATCCCGGCCCGCTCAGCGGGGCTGGAGGGAAGGACCCGCTGTACCGTCAGCCCGCCCTCACGACAAAGGACGTCGAGCCCCCATCCGGACCGGGTCTCGGGGCGGACTCGCCGGACGCCGATCCTCTGGTGCGCGTAGTCAATGGTGAGCCTGCAGTCGGCGAAGAACCCGGAGCCGACCCGGTTCTCAAGCTGCGTCGCCTGCTCGATCACCTCCAAGCGCACGTTCTCCCAGCGGATCCGTCCGGTCTCGACGAGGCGGGCCGACCCGACCCTGGCGGTGTCCTTCCCGACCGCGAGACGCGGAAGATCCTGTCGATTCGTGATGCGGCCCTTCAACCTGCTCCACGGACCGACACACAGCGGCCAGCCCATCCCGGTGTCCAGGATGAAGATGTCCGCCCCCACGTGGCAGACGTTGGCCTCGATCAACGGCTGCCCCTCGAGGAGAACGATCGGGAGGTACTCCGTTCCGGGCTCCCCCTCCTCCTCCGCAGCCTGCTCGAACGTCAGGGTGCCCGCGACGTAGTCCAGGGTCACGACCCCGGCGTGAAAGAGCGGCGCGCCCAAGACACCGTCGACATGAGTGCCCGTCTCGCGGCTGAATCTGTCGAGCAACTCGATCACGGTGCCGTTCTTGCCATGCAGCACGATGTTCCCGACCGTGACATCGGGAAGGGGAAACTCGACGGTCTTTACGTCCCCGGTCTGAACGGTGATGTCGACTTCGCGGCTGTCCGCCGTCGGGAGAACCCCGGCAAGTCGCTTGCTCACGCCGATGTCGGGGCAGCCGGTATCGACGAGAAACAGGACCTCGTGGTCGCCCACGCTGCCCGCTACGCACGGATAGATCGTGTCGTCCCCCAAGCGGAGGACCCGCATGAGTATCCGCGTGGTCGGCGCGCGTGTCGGCGCGACCTTCGTGTCCGCCGAGCGACATGACGCGAGCGTGCAGGCCAGGAGAAGGAGGACTCCGCTTCCGCTGCCCCCGAAGCCCCCTCTCATCGCCGGCCCCGGGGGATGAGCCGCGCGACGAGGACCGGCGGGATCCCGCGGGGCCAGCTCGAACCCGTGCGGCCCTCCGCAGGGAACGGCGGCTCCTCCAGACGGTCGAGCACGAAGCCCCTTTCGAACCACGCGTTGAGCATCGCGCCCAGCGGCCGGTGCAGGTAGACGTGCGGCTCCGGCTGGCCCCGGATGCCCTCCGAGAGCGTCGCCCGCGGCGTCGCGTAGTCGGTGACGCGCACCGAGCCGTCCGCCTCCATCCGCGCGTCGCCCGAGTTGAACGACGGGTGCGTCACCGAGAACACGAAGCGGCCTTGCGGCTTCAGCAGCTCCGGCAGCGCCTCCAGCAGCGGGTCCAGGCACGCGATGTCCATGAGCGCCATCGTGCACACCGCCGCGTCGAAGCGTCCGTGCCCCAGCGCGAGCATCGCGTCGCGGTCGGTCGCGTCGATCCGGTGGTATGCGATCGCCTCGCCCGCCGTCCGCCGCCGCGCGCGCTCGAGGAAGGGTTCGCACCGGTCGAACGCCACCACGCGCGCGCCGCGGGCGGCCATCCGGCGCGCGAACCGGCCCGCGCCGCACGCGACGTCGAGCACCGTCTCGCCCGGCGCGAGCGCGAGCAGCCGCTCCTGCGCGGGCTCGACGAGGAGGTCCTGCGTGGCGTTGCCGTCGCCGATCCGGTCGTCCCACCACGCGGCGATCCGGTCCCAGACGCGTCCCGCCTCGTCGGCTCGCTCCGGGAACTCGAGCGTCATCGCGGGAACGTCCGCGCGAACGCCTGCGCCAGGTCCTCCCGCAGGTCGTCCTTGTGCTCGATGCCGACCGACAGCCGGATGAGGCCGTCCAGAAAACCCGCCTTCCGCCGCTCCTCCGCGGGGACGGACGCGTGCGTCATCGACGCGGGGTGCTCGATCAGCGACTCGACGCCGCCGAGGCTCTCCGCGAGGCTGAACACCTTCGTCGCCGCGCAGAAGCGCTTGCCGTCGTCGACGCTGCCGTCGAGCTCGAGCGAGAGCATCCCGCCCGGCCGCGCCATCTGGCGCTTCGCGACCTCGTGGTTCGGGTGGGTCGCGAGCCCCGGGTACCAGACGCGCTTCACGCGCGGGTGCTCGGCGAGCCACGCCGCGAGGTGCTCCGCGTTGTCGCAGTGGCGGTCCATCCGGACGTGCAGCGTCTTCAGCCCGCGCAGCACGAGGAACGACGTCAGCGGCGCCGCGACCGGGCCGGTCCAGTTTGCGAGCTTCATGTAGCGGTCGGCGCGCGCGGTGTCGCTCGTGAGCACGGCGCCGGCGATGAGGTCGCTGTGCCCGCCGAGGTACTTCGTCATCGAGTGGACCACCACGTCGGCGCCCAGCTCGAGCGGCCGCTGCAGGTAGGGCGATGCGAAGGTGTTGTCCACGAGCACCGGCACGCCGCGGGCGCGGGCGATCTGGACCGCGCCGCGGATGTCGGTGATCTTAAGCAGGGGGTTCGTGGGGGATTCGAGCCAGAGGAGGTCGGCCCTCCTCGCGAGCGCCTTCTCGACGTTGCCGAGGTCGCTCGTGTCGGCGTACTCGAAGTCGAGGCCGAGCTTCCGGAAGACGCGCTCGAAGAGGCGGTAGGTGCCTCCGTAGAGGTCGTTGCCCGCGACCACGCGCGCGCCCGCGCCGAGGTCGGTCAAGACGATCGTTTCCGCCGCGAGGCCCGACGCGGTCGCCGTACAGTGCTTCGCGCCCTCGAGCGACGCGAGGCAGCCCTCGAGCGCCCGGCGCGTCGGGTTGTCGCCGCGCGCGTAGACGTACCCCTTGTGCTCCGCGGGCGCCTGCTGCACGTAGGTGGACGTCAGGTAGACGGGCGTCATGATCGCGCCCGTGGCTTCGTCGGGCGCCTGTCCGGCGTGGATGGCGCGGGTGTCGAACCGGTGCTCCGTCATCGTGCGCTCGCGTGGATGAGGTCGAATTTCGTGAGGACGGCGAGCTCGCCCTTGCCCTTGTCGACGAGCACCGCCTTCGTGCCGCGCGAGAGCAGCGAGGCGATCTCCTCCGCCGGGGTGTCGCCGGGCAGCACGGGGAGCGGCGGCCCCATCACGGCGTCGATGCGCAGCGTGGCGAGGTCCTTCCGGTGGAAGAGCAGGTCGATCGCCTGGTTCTCGCTGATGCAGCCCACGATCGCGTCCCCGCGCCGGACCGGGAGCTGCGAGAGGTCGCGCTTGCGCATGAGATCGATGGCGTCGCGCACCGTGGCGTCGGCGGGGACGCTCACGAGCGCCTCCCCCTCGCGCCGCCGCTGGCCGATGATGCCCGCGGCCGTGAGATTCGGCGCGTCCTCGAGGAACTGGTTGTCGCGCATCCAGTCGTCGTTCCACTGCTTCGAGAGGTAGCGCTCGCCGAGGTCGCAGACGAGCGTCAGGACGGTCGCCCCGGGCGGGAGCCCGCGGGCGACCTCGAGCGCCGCGGCGACGTTCACGCCCGTGGAGCCGCCCGCGAAGATCCCCTCCTCGCGCGCGAGCCGCCGCGCCATCTGGAACGCGGCGCGGTCCGGGACCGTGATGCAGTCGTCGAGCAGCGACGGATCGCACGTGCCCGGCACGTAGTCGTGCCCGATCCCCTCGACCTTGTAGACGTGGGTTTCCCCCGGCTTCCCATTTCGCACGATCGAGGTGTAGATCGAACCCTCCGGGTCCGCCCCCACGATCTTCAATCCTCTGATCTTCTCCTTCAGGAACCGCCCCGCCCCCGACAGCGTACCGCCCGTGCCCATCGAGACCACGAACGCGTCGAGCTTGCCGCCCGTCTGTCGGAGGATCTCCGGGCCCGTGTTCGTGTAGTGCGCCTCGGGGTTGTCGGGGTTGTTGAACTGGTCGATGTAGAAGGCGTTCGGCGTCTCCTTCGCGATGCGCTTCGCCGTCTGCACGTAGTGGCGCGGGTCGTCGTAGGGGACCGCCGTCGGCGTGACGACCACCTTGGCGCCGAGGCCGCGCAGCAGGTTGATCTTCTCCTGGCTCATCTTGTCCGGCATCGTGCAGATGAGCCGGTACCCCTTGACCGCGCAGGCGACGGCGAGGCCGACGCCCGTGTTGCCCGACGTGGACTCGACGATCGTGCCGCCGGGCCGGAGCTTCCCCGCCTTCTCGGCCTTCCCGATCATGTAGGCGCCGATGCGGTCCTTGAGCGACCCGCCGGGGTTCATGCTCTCGAGCTTGACGTAGACCTTGCAGGCGATGCCCTCGGTGACCCGCCGCAGCCGGATGAGGGGGGTATCCCCGATGACCTCGAGGACGCTCTCGTGGAACTCCATCGGGGGCAAGTGTACCTTTCAGAGGTTCCCAATCTCCCCGGGAGGTGAGGGGGCGTGGGGGAGCGGGCGCAGGAGGCCGCGGAACGCGCGCACGCCGAGGAGCACGAGGCCCGCAGCGACGATCGCGTAGAGCGCGAGCCAGAGCGGCCTTCCCGTGGGCTTTCGCGCGCCGGCCTCGTCGAGCGACCAGTCCCAAGGCCTGAAGGAGATCCGCCAGGCGGTCGTCCGCAGCGACCGCGCGACGTCCTCCCTGTCCGCCGGCATGTGGTCCGCGAGGAATGCCTGCAGCGGCTCGAAGTCGCCCTTGTACCAGCGGAAGAGCATCGAGATCTCCGCCTCGAGCTGCGCGTAGGCGAAGCGGTTCCTCGTGCCGTCGGCGAGGTAGGCGCGGGTCTGCTGCGCGAGCGCCTCCGCGAGGTCCGCGCCGCGGTAGGGCACGGGGGAGAGCGGGGGCGAGCTCCGCGCCGCCCGGTAGAGCGCGAACCGCACGAGCGGCCCGCCCGCGTCCCGCGCGAGGTCCGCCATGTCGTCGAGCGTCGCGTCGCGGAGCGCGACCCTCCACTTGGGCCCGAAGAACACCGCGCGGTCGACGGTGCCCGGGCGCGTGTCGAGCATGAGCCGGAGCACGAACGCGTTGTGCGCGTTGATCCAGAACGCGGCGCGGTCCGCGGGCGCGGCGCCGGGGTCCGCGGCCGCGAGCGAGGCCACGAAGCGGTCGAGGGCATCGCGCCCGCGCGCCAGCTCCTCGTAGTCGACACCGTCCTCCCTGACGGTCTGGGCAAGAAGCACGGCGAAGTCACCCGCGGGATCCGCCCGGACCGGCAGGGCGAGAAGGAGCAGGAGGGTGCCGATGCGCGCCACGCCGCGGCCCATTAGACCCGCGCCGTCGCGGGATCGGGCCCTTCCGCGCCCGCCGGGGCTGATCGGCGTTTGCGATGGTTCCCGTGCCCCACACGGCAATCCGACCATGTGCCCAGCTCGCCGTGCCGCCCTTGAGACGGCGCTGTTGCACGGCCGCGCGCCACGGGCACGCGGCGGTGACTCCTCCGTATCGGAAAGACGTCGTATCCCAGACCGCAAGTGCGGCCCCGTCTTTGCGTATCCTCCTCCTTTGGCGCGCTGATCCCCCGCTCGGAGGTCTCATGAATCGTGTGGTCCTTGCCCTTGTCGTCGTCTTGGCGTTCGTCGCGGCGCGCGAGGTCGCTGCCGCGGAGTCGGTGAACCCGTCGCTGCAGAAGGAGGTCGACACCTACCTCGCGGAGACGGCCCCGGCCGCGGGCGGGGACAACACGTTCAAGGCGTTCTTCAAGAACGGCCTCCAGTTCGAGACGGCGGACAAGGCGTTCACCGCGCACATCGGGGGGCGCATCCTCTTCGACACCGCCTACTTCGGCAGCGACGACTACGGCGGCGCGCAGAAGCAGGACAGCTGGTTCATGCGCCAGCTCTGGTTCCAGGCCGACGGCACGCTCTACACCAACGCCTTCTACCAGTTGTCGATCGACTTCGCGTCGGGGTCGGCCGTGCTGCGCTGGGCCTACATGGGGCTCAGGAACCTCGGCCCGGTGGGCACCTTCGCGGGCGGCCTCTTCAAGCAGCCCTTCAGCCTCGGCGCGCTCACGAGCACGCGCTTCCTCACGTTCATGGAGCGTGCTGCGTCCACGACGGTCTTCTCGCCGGCCGCCCAGGACGGGTTCATGGTGTCGAACAACTTCCTCGAGGAGAAGCGGCTCCTCGTGGCGCTCAGCGTCTACAAGGCGACGACCAACGGGACTGCGACGGACAACGGCGGCTACGCCGTGGCGGCGCGCGTCGCGGCCTTCTTCCTCGAGGACAAGGACTCGAACCGCATCCTCCACGTCGGACTCTCCTACGCCTTCGCCGACACGCCGAACGGGACGAAGCAGTACCTGGCCCGCCCCGACATCGGGACCGGCGCGCGGTTCGTCGACACGGGCACGATCGCCGTCGAGGACGAGACGCTCTACTGCTTCGAGGTCCTCTTCACGTGGCGCCGGCTCCACGCCCAGGCGGAGTACTACTGGACGGACGTGAACGGCGGCACGGACCCGAGTTTCTCGGGCTTCTACGTGGAGGTCGGCTACTTCCTCAAGGGCGGACGCATCAACTACAGCAAGGAGAAGAAGTTCGTCGAGCGTCCGCAGATCGACGACAGGTTCCACGCCGGCGGCGGCGGCTGCGGCGCGTGGCAGGTCGCGATCCGCTACGACAGCCTCGACCTCTCCGACTCCGGCGTGGCGGGGGGCCTGCAGGACGCGATCACGTTCGGCGTGAACTGGTACTGGAACCCGAGCATGCGTTTCATGTTCAACGTGATCTGGACAGACATCAGCGAAGGCGCGCCCCTCGGCGACGGCAACCTCACGGTTTTCGCCACGCGCCTGCAGGTCGACTTCTAGCCCTGGGCTAGAGCGCTTCCCGCCGGGGCGCCAATGCCCCGGAGAAGCACCGCTTGTGCCCCGGGGGCGGCCCCTGTCGCCCCCGGGACTTTCTCTTCGGAGTGCTGCTACCCGCCCGGGACGTGCGGTGGTCCCGCTCCGTTACATGTGCGCGCGCCTCACCGCGCGTTCCGTAGCCCGGGCGGCACGAAACGGTGCCGGCACGGCGTTCGCGCTCCGGTGTCGCCGTGAGCCAGGTGCGCGCCGCCCTTCGGAAGCCGGTCGCCGATGCGACGAGCGATTCGCCGCCGTCCGTCTCCGGCGCTTCGCGCGCGACCTGGCGGGCGGTCCTCGCCGAGGCGATCGGGCCGGCGCGACACGTCGTCGACCTCGAGGGCGCGACCGGCGAGTGGCGCCATCTCCTCGAGCAGAACGGGTGCTTCCTGCTCGAGCCGACGCACGCCCTCCGCGGGCCCGTGCACGGGGCGCTGATCGCGCGCCACCTGCTGAGCCGCGCACGCGAGCCGGAGCGGCTGCCGGCCGTGTGGCTCGATCTGCTGGAGCCGGGCGGCCGGATCATCCTGCTCGAGAGCACGCATCGCGGCCTGTTCCGAAAGCGCCGGGGCCTCTTCGCGCCGAAGCGGCCGACGGACCCCCTCGCCCCCTACCGGCGGGGTCTCGCGCCCGCCGACGCGGCCCTGCTGCTCGAGGCGTCGGGCTACGTCGGCATCCGGGCGTTCGCGCTCCCCGTCCCCGCGTCCGCGAGCGCCCACTACCTGATGTCTGCGCGGAAACGCTAGGGCTCGGCCGCCCCTCCCCCCGCGCCCCCCGCCGTCGCCACCACCGACTTGATCTCGGGGACCTCCTCGGTGATCGCGCTCTCGAGGCCGTAGCGGAGCGTGATGTCCGATCCCGGGCATCCGATGCAGGCCCCGGTGAGGCGGACGTACGCGGTCGTCCCCTCGACCCGGTCGAGCTCGACGCCGCCGCCGTCCACGGCGAGGGAGGGACCGATCCGGCGGAGCACCTCGCGCACGCGTTCCTCGAGCGTCGCCTCCATCTCGCGAAGTCTACCCGAGGGGAAGGAGGGGGGCCGGGGGGGGAGGGAACCGAATCCGGAAGGGACCGGGTGCTTACACTCTTGAATGGGGATGAGCGACAACCCGCCGCCCGACGAGGCGTTCCACCTGACGGGCGACCGGCTGGGCAAGTTCATGGTCCTCTCGGAGCTCGGGCGTGGGTCCATGGGGGTCGTCTACGAGGCATTCCAGGAGGACCTGAAGAGGAAGGTCGCCCTGAAGATCCTCCCCGCCAACATCACGCTGGACGCGAAGCAGGTCCGGCGCTTCCACCGGGAGGCGGAGTCCGTCGCCCGCCTCCGCCACGACAACGTGATCCAGATCTACGAGGTCGGGCAGATCGATACGACCCACTACTTCGCGATGGAGCTCGTGGACGGCAAGCCGCTCGACCCCGAGCAGCCCCGCGACCGTGAGGCGGTCCTCCGCGCGGCCCGGATCGCCCGGGACGCGGCGCGCGGCCTCGCCCACGCCCACGAGCGGGGCGTGATCCACCGGGACGTGAAGCCCGGGAACCTCCTCGTGGACCGGGGCGGCCGGGTCGTGGTCACCGACTTCGGGCTCGCACGGCTCACCGACTCGGCGAGCCTCACCTCGACGGACGCGATCGTCGGGACGCCGAAGTACATGAGCCCCGAGCAGATCCTCGCGCACGCGCAGCGCCCCGTCGACGGGAGGACGGACGTCTACTCGCTCGGCGCCACGCTCTACCACGTGGTCGCGGGCCGCCCCCCCTTCGACGCCCCCACCGTCCAGGGGTTCATCAAGGCGATCCTCGAGGAGCGCCCCCCGTCCCCCCGCCGCTTCAACCGGCACATCCCGCACGACCTCGCGACGATCATCCGCCGCTGCCTCGAGAAGAACCCCGGCGACCGGTACGCGTCGGCCACGGAGCTCGCGGACGACCTCGACCGCCTGCTCGCCGGCGAGCGGATCCTCGCGAAGCCGAAGGGGACGCTCGCGCTCGCGGCGGAGGGCATCCGCCGCCACCGGGTCATCGCGGCCACGAGCGCGGTCGCCGTGATCGCGGTGTTTCTCATGCTCGTCCTCGGCGGCAGGGCGGCGGAGTCGTCGCGGCAGGCGGAGCTGAGCCGGATCCTCGCGAACGGCGACTACGACGCGGCGGTCTCCGACATCGAGGGCTTCTGCGCGCGGTACCCGGACGACGCCGCGGCGAGGCGGGCGCGCGCGACCATCTATCGCAACCGGGCGATGGAGCTCGTGAACCGCGCCCTGTTCGATGACGCGATCAAGGACCTGGAGAAGGCGGGCGAGCAGGGATCCTTCTGGTACCTCACGGCCCTGATCGAGACCGGCCGGCTCGACGAGGCGGCGGCGGAGGCGGAGGCGCTCCCCAAGGACCGGCCCGGCCGCGCGCTCGCCCTCGCGCGCGTGGCGGCCGCGCAGGGCCGCTACGCCGACGCGATCGGGCTGCTCGAGGGCCCGGTCCCCCCGCCCGAGAGCGACGAGGCCTCGGTCCTGCGCGCGCTCACGCTCGGCCCCGCCCATCGGGCCATCGGGCACGGCGCCGAGGCCCTCCGCTGCTTCAAGGAGGCGAACGACCGGGCCGCCGGGATCGGCATGCCGTGGCTCCGGAGCCGCGCCACCGCCGCGTTCCTCGAGGGGGGCGGGGACGTGAGCGACCTGCTCGCCTCGCTCAACCGGACGGGTGCCGAGGTGCTGCGCGTGTTCAACGTCTTCAAGGACAGGCTCGCGAGCGCCGAGATCCCCGTGGCCCAGCACCTCGTCGACGGCGTCCTGAGGATCGCGAAGCAGCCGCCCGTCCCCCCCACGACCCTCGAGGCCATCGCGCAGAAGCGCCTCGAGGGCGCCGAGGGGGAGGAGCGCGCGATCGCCCTCCTCCTGCTCGCGATCGCGCGCCTGAACATGGACAAGCGCGGGCCCGCGCTCGCGGCGCTCGACGAGGCGGAGCCGATCGCCGCGCCCGAGATCGAGCCGTACGTCTACTGGACGCGCGCACTCGCCCTGCGCCTGCAGGGGAACGTCTCGCAGGCGGTCCAGTCGGCGCAGCAGGCGATCGAGCTCGCGCTCGCGCGCGCCGACGACTTCCCCGACCTCAGATACCTCTGCGAGCACGTGGCACTCCTCGCCCAGGACGCGCCGGAGGACCAGGCGAAGCGGACCTCGAGGTTCCTGCGCGAGCAGCTCGAGGCGATGCCCGAGGGCGTCGAGTGGGTCAACGCCCTGCTGCAGCGGCTTTCCGTTTCCGAAGCTCCTCCTCGCTGATCCGCTCGGGCGCCCCGAGATCGGTCGCGAGGACCGTGATGAGGCCGTCGGCGCCGTTCGGGTAGCCGTGGAGGAGGATGCCGCCCTCGCCCTTCGGGCCCAGGTAGACGTAACGCTTGCCGTCGCAGCCGGGCACGACGAAGGTCTGGGGGTCCATCCAGTCCGCGTCGACGTCCTCGATGCGGTCCGGCAGCCGGCCCTTCTCCTTCTTGTAGTGCTGCAAGCGGGCCCGCAGCGTGCGGACGTGGTGGCGGCAGACCTGCCCGTCGTCCGTCGTGACCGCGCCCTTCACCGGCGCCGCCGCCTGCACCTCCATGTGGCGGTCATGCCCGGCGCGGACGAAGTAGAGCGCGAGGCTCGCGCCCGCGAGCGCGGAGAGCGTGAAGCTGCTCGTGTCCACCGAGGCGTAGGACTCCCAGCGGAGCCCGCGCTCGTCCGACGTGCGCCACGCGACCCTGCCGAAGAGGTGCTGGGAGAGCGTCTCCACGTCGGGGAACTCGTAGAGCTGCGCCGGCGTTGCGCCGCCCGACATCGCCTGCGCGAACGGCACGAACGTGTCGTAGAAGAGCTCGAAGATCCGCACGAGGTCGAGGTAGGACACGCCCTGCGCGTCGGCGGGCACGACCTGTCGCAGCTTGCCGAACTCGCGGTTCGTCTCGATCGACGGGCGGTCGCCGCGCTTCACGGCCAGGATGCGCTGGAAGGCGAGCGGGTAGGGGGCCACGACGAGGCGGCCGTCGACGACGCCGAACGTCGGGGCGAGGGGGACATTGCCGAGGCGCGGATCGCCGAGCGCCATCGCGTGCACGGTGACGTCGCGCAGCTGGAAGGTCTTGAGCCCCTGGCCCTCGGGCCACGGCAGGCGGGAGAAGAGCTGCACCAGATTCCGCTCGAGCCGGGCGGGGTCCTTGCTCTCGCACACGAGCGCCAGGTCCGGGATGAGGCCGTGGTTCGGCGCGACGAGGAACGTCATCTCCGGGCCGAGGAGGTCGCAGAGGTCCTCCTTGAGCTTCAGCCCGAAGTCGCGCTCGAGCGGGACCGCCAGCGCCATCGCCAGCTGGAACCCGCCGAGGTCCATCGCCGTCCGGTGGAGGCCGGGCACGTCCACGTTCCCGCAGGTGACGTAGATGGCGTCCTGGGGCGCGTACGCGAGGCCGCCGAAGGAGGGCGGGGGACCGCCCTTCTCGAAGAGGCGACCGAGCCCGCCCCGCCGCTCGGCCGGCGCGAAAACGACCGACGTGCACGCGCGCGAGCCCTCGCCGGAGACGCGCGCGACGGTCGTCAGGCTCTCGAGGTCGCGGAGCCCGACCTGCGTGAGCATCTGCTGGGCGAACATGCCGATCTGGGGGTGCGTCGCCTGCAGCTTCCGGAGGCCGCGATCGACGTGGATCGCGATCTGGGTCGTGGGCGTGCCGTCCCCCGGCACGCTCGCGAGCATCTGGAGGTGCCGCGGGTCCGTGGCAAGCGAGTCCGTTACCCGGCCGGCGCGGCGGTCGAGCACGTCGCGGAGCCGCGCCTCGCCGGTCGTGAGCACGATCATGTCCCCGACCGGCGCGAGGCAGATCCGCAGCGGCCCGATATCGGCCCACGAGTAGGAGACGCCGGCGTACTCGCCATGCTGGACGAGACGCGCGAGCTCCTCGTCGATGTCGCCCTCCTCGTCGCGCGCGGCGAGCGAGGCGGCGGCCGCGATGCGCTCGATCGTGGTCACGGCGTCCTTCGCGTCGCCGTCGGTCTGGAACGCCGCCACGGCATCGACGGGAAGGCGCCCCGCCGGGAAGTCCACGACCGCCACCGCCGCGCGGTTCCGCACCCGGAACGACCGCTCCCCCTTCGCGTCGCCGTAGGAGACGTCGAGGAAGATGTCGTCCGCCGAGAGCGGCTCGCTGCGGATCGCGAGGAACGCGTCGCCGATCGGGACCTTCATCGACGAGAACGAGCTGTCCTTGCCGCGCGACCGCTCGATGAGGGCGCGCATCCGGGGGTCGCTGAAGACCTTGGCCATGGCGAGGGACTTCATCTCCTCGCCCGTGGGCGTCCGGATCTCCACGTAGACGGGCGTGTCCGGCGGGAGGCACCCGGCGAGGAGGGAATCCTCCGCGGCGGACGCCGCGGCGAGGACGAGCAGGAACGGAAGGGCGCGGCGCATGGCTGGCATCACACCATCACACATCGTGCCGGGCGCCGCCTCCCCCGCGCCCCATCCAACTCCTTACGGCAACACGGGTTACGATCGAGGAGCACGTGTGCCCGAACGTAAGCGCCCGACACGGTGCGCGAGATCCATACACTCACAATCGGGGGGGTCCCGGGGGCCGCGGGCTACGACGGGCCGGCCTGGGGCCGCGGGGGCACGATCCCGAACTTCTCGATCTTGTCGTAGAGCGCCCGCCGGGAGATCCCGAGGCGCTTCGCTGCGTCCGCCTTGTTGCCCCCCGCCAGCTTGAGCGTCTCGAGGATCGCCTGCCGCTCGATGTCCTTGAGCGTCCGCCCGGCGAGGCCCGCGCGCGCGCCGCCCGCCGAGAGCGCCGGGTGGCTCTTCAGGCTCTCGAGAAGCTCGGCCCCGATCGTGTCGTCGCCGAGCGCGACGAGGCGCTTCACCTCGTTCTGCAGCTCGCGGATGTTGCCCGGCCAGTTGTAGGAGGTGAGGATCCGGAGCGCCGCCGGGGAGATCTGCTTCAGGGGCACGTTCGCGTCCGCGCACGCCTGCGCGAGGAAGTGCTCGAGGAGGGGCTGGATGTCCTCGCGCCGCTCGCGCAGCGGCGGGACCCGGATGGCCACGACGTTCAGCCGGTAGAAGAGGTCCTCGCGGAAGCGGCCCTCCTCGACCTCCTGCTTCAGGTCGCGGTTCGTGGCGGCGATGATCCGCACGTCGACCTTCTCCACCTCGGAGCCCCCCACCTTCCGGACCTCGCCCTCCTGGAGGGCGCGGAGGAGCTTCGTCTGCATGGTCGGCGACATGTCGCCGATCTCGTCGAGGAAGAGCGTGCCGCCGTGGGCGCGCTGGAAGAGGCCGTCACGGGTCCGGTCGGCGCCCGTGTACGCGCCGCGCACGTGGCCGAAGAGCTCGCTCTCGAGGAGGCTCTCCGGGACCGCCGAGCAGTTCTCGGTGAGGAAGGCCCTCTCGCGGCGGGGGCCGTTGAAGTGGATCGCCGACGCGATCAGCTCCTTGCCGGTGCCGCTCTCGCCCTGGACGAGGACCGGGAACGAGGTCGGGATCACGCGGTCGAGGAGCGAGAAGATCTCGCGGATGGCGGGGCTGAACCCGAGGATCCGCGAGTAGTCGTAGAGGTACTTCTCGCGCGGCTTCAGCCCCTTGAGGCGCTGTCGGTACGCCTCCATCTCCTCGTTCTGGGCCGCCACCTCCTGCTCGAGACGCTGGTTCAGCTCCTCGAGGCGGTGGCGTTGGGAATCGTTTTCCTCGAAGAGTCGCGCGTTCTCGATCGCGATTGCCGCGAGATCGCGGAACTCGTCGAGCAGGGCCCGGTCCTCCTCCGCGAACTCCGCCTCGCGGAAACGGTGATCGACGTAAATCGCGCCGATCGTCCGGCCGTGGAGCATGAGCGGCGCGCAGAGCACGGAGAGGAGCTTCAGCTCGCCGATCGACGCGCTCCCCTGGAAATCCGCCGGCGCGTTGTCGGTCCGGACCGTCTCCCCGGCCTCCATGGCCCGCGCGAGGATGGAGCGGCTGAGCTTCCCGTCGGGCCTCTTCACATGCTCCCGGTCGACGTTCCTTGCCACCGCGACGGTGCCATCCTCGGCGCCCCCGAGCCAGACGAAACCGCGCTCCGCGCGCGTCAGCTCGATGATCGCGTCCATCGCCGTCGAGAGCACCTTCTTCATGTCGCGCTCCGACGTGAGGGCCTTGGCCACGTTAAGGAGGTGTTTGTAGCGCGACGCAAGGGCTGCGTCCGCCGGACCGGACTTACTGCCGAAGAGGGCCACGACCGTTCCCTAATTGCACAGCGGTGTGCATACTCGCAACCCGACCCCTAGGGCGCCAGCAGAAAAACGTGCCCCGGGGGGTCGCGCGACGTTCCGAAAGACCCTAGCCCGTGGCTTTGATGGCCAAGGTCCGGAAGGCCTTGGCCGCCGGGCTCAGCAGCTCCTCCGCCCGGCTGACCAGATGGAAGGACCGGCGAACGTCGAACCCCCGGACCCGCAGGGCGACGAGGTTGCCGCGCGAGAGATCGTCCCTGATCGCGAGGTTCGACACGAACGCGAGACCGAGACCCTCCCGGACCGCCGCCTTCTGCGCCTCGGCGGAGCCGACCTCGCAGGCGATCGCGAGCTTCGCCATCCCCTCCGGCCCGAGGAGCTTCCGGAGCGCCTGCGTCGTCGCCGCGCGCGTGCCCGACCCCTCCTCGCGCATGACCATCGCGTACTGGAGCAGGTCGGCCGCCTGCACCTGGACTCGCCCGGCCAGCGGATGGTCGATCCCCGCGACGAGCGTGAGGCTGTCCTCCCCGATCTTCGTGCTGCGAACGTCCGACGCGTCGGGCGCCGAGCCGATCATGCCGATCTCGATGGTCGCGTGCCGCACCTGCTCGAGCACGTCGCGCGAGTCGCCGGTGAGCAGGCGGAGACTCACGCCGGGGTGCTCCTTGTGGAACCGCCCGAAGAGCGCGGGGAGGATGTAGGAGGCGGGGATCGTCGATCCGCCCACGACGAGCGCTCCCCGGAGGAGCCCCGACAGCTCCTGCACCGCCATGCGCGCGCCCCGTTCGGCCTGGAGTGCCTGCCGTGCGGGCACCAGGAGGGCGCGGCCGGCGGGCGTCGGGCGGACGCCGCTTCTCTCGCGCTCCACGAGCCGGACCCCGAGGCGGCGCTCGAGATCGGCCATGTGCCCGCTCACCGTGGACTGGCTGAGCACGAGGTGGCGGGCGGCTCTGGTGAAGGAGCCCTTCTCCACGAGCGCGACGAAGACCTCAAGCTGGCGGATGGAAAGCGGATCGTTGACCGACATGAAAAAACCGGGGCCGCCCCGAACAGGCGGCCCCGGTGTAGCACGTCTTCGTGCAGCTGAAAAGATCAGCTCCGGTCAGGCCTCCGTGCCGTCGGCGGGCTTCTCTTCCTCTCCCTTGGCCTTCAGCTGCTTGATCTTGTTTTCCTTGGCCTCGAAGGCCTCCATCTCGGCCTTGTACTCTTCCTCGTCGCGGGCGATCTTCTTTTCCTTCGACTTGTTCGGCTTCTCCGCGACCCGGCGCTTCTGGTCCTCGATCGCCGCCTTCTTGCTCTCGAGCCGATCGAGGTCGTTGAGCAGGCTGATGTAGTCGCGCACCATCGTGTCGAAGTTCGTCTCGTACTCCTGGCGCACGACCATCTGCATCGCCTTCACGATCCCGCCGCCCGAGAGCTCGTTGCCCTCGAGAACGGTGACGACCGTGTAGTCGCGCTTCATGAAGATGATCCGCGGGATCTGCTTGCCCGCCTCCTTGGTCATGCGGTCCTGCGCCGCGTCGCCGGCGGTCATCTTGAAGCACTCGAAGAACTTCGAGCCGATGCCCACCTGCTCCTTGGCGAACGCGACCGAGTCGAGCTTCCGCGTGGCGCTGTCCGTCGGGTCGTCCGACATGACGTACACCATCATCGGGTGCTCCGCGAAGCGTCCGCGCACTTCCTTGGCATCGGCGGCGGCCTCCGACTCCCCGGTGGTCACGGCCGTCGGCGCGATCGCCGAGGCGCTCTTCCAGTCAATCCCGAGGCGCGCCAAACTGGCGGCGGAACGGGGGCATCACCCGGCGTCCGCAGGCCGAACGAGGGCCGCGATGACGACCAAGGCGGGAGCGAATGCGAGAAGGCGGGACATGATTCGTTCCTCCTACGACCAAGTGGCCCCGGCGGAAGCCGATACCCCCGGGTGCTGTCTATAGGAGTTTACGACCAAAGTGCCACCCTTTCTAAGGGTTTTTCGCTGCGGGGGCGCTCGGGGACGTCGAATTTCACAAGCCATTACCCAGTATTGACTTATGTCCACGGATTCCCCCGCCGGGGTGGAGGACGGAGCGCGCGGGGGCGTGGACGGACATCCGGCCAGTCTAGGCTGCGGCCGCGGCAGGGGTCGTCGCCGGCGGCGCGGCGGAGAGCTCGTCGCGCTGGGTGAAGAGGAAGGTGTCGTAGTAGTAGTGCGTGAGGAGCAGGCCCTTCCCGATCATGTAGTAGATCAGGAGCTCGGACACGATGGGCCGGCCGTCGGCGCCCCTCGGGACGATGGCCGCGACCCCGAAGACGATGCCGATGATGAGAACCGTCCCCGCCACGGCGGAGAGGTAGTACCGGAGGAACCCCGGCACCCCCCGCGCGGAGATCGACCGGACAAATCCCAGCTCGACCTCGCCGCGGTCCGCCCGTAGGCGGTTGGCGTACCAGATGAGCGCCAAGTACTGGATGCAGTGCCAGCTGTTGATCCCCTGGAAGGCGACGTCGAGGTTCTGGAACAGCGGCGTGAAGAACGTGGCGGTGACCGTCGCCGTGAGGAGCGCCGTCTTGCCGTAGTGGAGCGTCCCCCGCAGGTAGCGGCGGACGGTCAGGACGAGCCAGCCGACGAGGAAGACGCCGAAGACAGCAAACGCCGTGTAGACGAGCCCGGGGCCAAGGATCGCCTCGGGAACGAGCAGTCGCGTTCCGTCCAGCATGAACGTGCCCTCGACCATCCGCACGGTCGCGAACGGGTAGAGGCAGGAGAAGATGAGGCCGTATTCCGCCCAGCGCTCGAGCGGGGTGGGCGCGATGTCCTGCCGGCTGCTGTAGCAGTTCGCCACGTAGACGATCTGCTGCAGCACGTGGAGCGACGCCCACGTGAAGAAGACCGTCAGGAAGAGCGGCGTCGCGAGCCAGGCGAAGGTCGCGGTCAGGAACGGGATCAGGAACGCGAGCCTCGTGTAGATCCGGTGGTTGCGGACGAAGCGCGGGTCCATGTTCGTGCGGGTGAAGGTCACGAACACGTGCGGACCGCCGACGAGGAGCATGACGATCATCGCGACGCGTGCGGGCGTCATGCCGAGATGGAAAAGGAGGGGGGCGAGGGGGACGACGACGACGCTCCCGATGAGCCACGTCAGGTCCCACTTCGGGCTCTTGATCCAACGGTTCTGCATCGCTTCGGCCAGCATACATAGGGGGGCCGCCGCTGCAAAACCGCGGGTCCGCGGACCGGGCGATCTTCAGGTACGCTTTGCGGATGGCCGAGTTCCGGGGCCCCGTCCACCTGGCCGCCGTGGAGATCGAGCGCGCCGTCCCCGCGGGGACTCCCGGCGCCTTCGCCCTCGGCTTCGCGCGGCCGCAGGAGGGCGCCGTCTTCATCTCGTACGTGGGCCGCTCCGACACGGACCTCCGCCGCGCCGTGCTGTCCCACGTGGGGAGCCGCTACACGTCCTTCTTCTACCTGCCGCTCCCCTCCGTCGGGGAGGCATACGCGGAGGAGTGCCGGCTCTGGCACGAGATGGGCGGCACGGAGCTCGACTCCCCTGACCATCCCGTGCCTCCGGGGGATCACGCGTGCCCGGTCTGCGAGTAGCCCTGCTCCTGCTCACGATCCCCGCGCTGGCAGGCGCGGTCGACGTCCCGCAGGGCGAGCAGCCGAAGGTCGACGGCGTCGTCGAGGACGCGGAGTGGAAGGGGGCCGCGCGCCTCGCGGCCGGGGACGGCGAGGCCTTCCTCCTCGCCTCGGGGCGCGTCCTGTGCATCGGGATCCGGGTGAAGCGGCCCTACGCGGGCGAGCGGATCGACCTGCAGGCCGCCGACGAGGCCGGGACGAACTACTCGTCCCACTCCTTCCACCCTGCCTGCACGGTCCCGCCCGTCTCGCTCTACCCGCTCGCGCCCGTGTTCGTGCGGCGGGCCTCGTACGCGCTGCGCCAGCAGGCCCCCGTCGCCCCCCCCGCTTCCTGTCTCTTCCGCGCGCGCGTTTACACCGATGCGGACTCCTGGTCCGCCGAGATCGCCGTGGCGCTCGAGGGCCTCGAGGTCTCGCCGGTGACGCCGATCGTGTTCACGCTGGACGTGCTCCACCCCGCCGGGGAGACCCGGCCGATCCCCTTCGCGCCGCCCAGGGGCGAGGCGCTGAAGGACTGGCAACACCTCGTCGCGACGTGGCCGGAGGGCGCGCCGTCGTTCCTCACGCCCGAGGAGGACAGCAACCGCGCCTTCGAGCTCTCGCTGTCGCTCGAGACGCTCGCGATCGTCATGCAGCAGGATCCCGAGTCGACGCCGGTGGCCGACGCGGTCCAGGCCCGGAAGAGCACGAAGAGGATCGACGCGCTGCTCGCGGGGCTCGACGCGTGCGTGGCGCGGGATCCCCTCGACTTCTTCGCCCTCGCGACGCGCGCCTCGCTCCTGCGGCGCGCGAACCGCCTCGAGGACGCGTGGAAGGCGGAGGAGGAGATCTGGAGGCACGAGCCCGGCCGCCCGAGCCACCTCTTCTCCGGGCTCCGGCGCATGATGCTCATCTCGGACCTCAAGTTCGAGGAGGCCGCGGCGATGCCCCTTCCGGGCCGCGACCGCATCACGGTGCTGGCCGAGGCGTGGGCGAGGGAGGTCGCGGCGCGCGGGCGCGACAAGGGCCTCCCGAGGGTCGCCTTCGACACGAACCGGGGACGCGTCGTCGTCGAGATCTTCGACCGCGACGCGCCCAAGGCGGCCGCGCGGCTCCTCGCGCTCGTCGGGAAGGGGGCGTTCACGGACGCCGTCTTCGACGAGGTCACCGGCGCAGCGTTCGCGCGCGCGACGCCGAAGCCGGCGCTGCGCTCGGAGCCCGAGGGCACGCGGCGCGCGTGGCGGGGCACGATCTCGTTCGCGGACTCGGGCGCGCTGCGGTTCCACACCGGGACGGACACGGCCCCCGCGGTCGGACGCATCGTCGAGGGGATGGACGCGGTGGACGCGCTCGACGCGATGGACCGGATCAAGTCGGCGGAGATCCTCCCCTGAGCCTGCTCGCCCTGCTCCTCGCTCTCGACATCGTCGCGGGCGGGGAGGCCCGCGTGCGCGTGGAGACGGACGGCAGCCCTGCGGCGCGCTACGCGGCGGACGTCGTGCGGCGCCACGCGGTGCTCCTGACCGGCGTCGCGCTGCCGGAGACCGGCCACGCGCCCGCGCTCCGCTTCGAGCGGTCGGACGACCCCGGCTACGTGATCACGCCCAAGGGCCTCGTGCGCGGGAGCGACCTCGCGCGCGCGGCGTGGGACATCCTCGCGTCGTGGGGAGTCCGGCCCCCGGACCCCCCCGTTTCCAGGCGCGAGGCGCTCGCGATCGAGCCGCGGACGTGGAAGCCCGCCCGCGTGCTCTACACGGAGCGGCTCGATCCCTCGTTCCCGGCGCAGGGGATCGCCGTGCGCGGCCTCGGCGCGTACCGCCCCAATCCGCTCGCGAGGGACCTCGGCTACGAGGTAAGGGTCGCGAGCACGTCGTTCGACGATTTCCTCTCGCCGGCGCTGTTCGAGGCGCACCCGGAGTGGTTCGCGAAGCGGGGGGGGGAGCGGGGGCCGCGCGGCAACTTCGCGCTGCTCGACGCGGGCGCGCGCGCCGCCTACCTGGATGCGCTCGGCCTATGGCTCGGCGAGCACCCCGAGGTGGACTGCATGGGGATCTGGCCCGAGGTCACGACGGTCTGGGACGAGGACGCGCTCGCGGCCGGCGCGCCGGAAAGCTACGCGCTCCTCTGGCGCGAGGCCGCCGCGCGCTTCCCGGAGCGGCGGTTCGAGATCCTCGCGACCGGGCTCACGCTGCGGCCGCCCGCGGAAGGGGCCGTGCCCGGGAACGTCGAGGTGCGGCTCGTGCCGGGCGCGGACGCGAGCGGGCTCCAGGGGGTCGTTGGCCAGCCGATCGAGCAGGTCGCGCGCGCGTGGGAGACGCGCGGCGCGCGCGTCGTGCTCGAGATCGACGCGCAGCCGGACGCCTTCCTCGGGATGCCGTGGCCGTGCCAAGAGGCGATCCGCGAGAACGCGCGGCGGTTCGGCGCCGCGGTGCTCAAGGGCGGCGGGCACCTCGAGGCGCGGATCTGGCGCGACCCGGACGCCCCGCTCGACCTGCCGCCGCTTCTCGCCCGCGCGGCGGAGCGCGCGCGCGGCGTGCGGTCGTCGGGCGACCCGCGGGATGCCGCGGACCTCTTCCTCGAGGAGGACTTCGGGCTCGGCTTCCGCGTCGGCGCGGTCGAGCGCCTCTACCGGCTCGCGGCGGACGAGGCGGGCGACCCGGCGGGGCGGCGCTCCGCGGCGGCGGACCTCCTCCTCGGCTACGAGGCCGTGCGGCGAGAGCTCGGACCCGTCGACCGCGCGTCGTACGACCGCCACCGCGGGCGCGAGTACGGAGCGCTCCTCGCGGCGCTCCTGCCGGGCGGCGTCGAGCGCGCGGTCGGCCCCGCCCGCGTGCGCGAGACGTTCGCGCGGGTCGAGGTGGAGACCGACCGGCTGCTCCTCGGCATCGACCGGCGCTCTGCGGCCGTCGTTTCGGTCCGGAGGAAGCTCGCGACCGGCTTCGGCGAGGATCTCGCGGGCGGGGAGGGCACGTTCTTCGCCGTGGTTGCGCTGGCCGAGGAGGCGGACCACGTCGAGAACGAGCTGCGCGTCGAGGCGGTCGAGGACCGCGTGCACGTCGAGCTGTCGGGGCGGCTGCGGCCGGGCGGCCCAAGGTGGCGCTCGACGCTCGAGCTCGCGAGCGGGTCGGCGACGGTGCGCCAAACGGCGTCGGTCGAGGTGGACGGCGGGATCGCGGCGGGGTGCGCCTGGAAGGGGAAGGCGTTCGACCGCTGGGTGTGCCCGGCGTACGCCGCCGAGGGCCGGCTGGAAGGGGAGGGGTCCGGGGAACCCCCGCCGAAGAATCTCGCGCTGCCGCAGGGCACGCTCCTCTACTGCCGCGCGGGCGAGCGTGGCGCCGGGATCGCGGCGCGGCTGCCGGACGGCGGGATCGTCTCGCTCCTCGTGCGCGACACGACGACGCTCGTCGTGGGCCACCCGACGGCGCGCACCCTGCGCGCGGACTGGATCGTCTTCACGGACCTCGGCGAGCTCGGGAAGTAGATGCGGTACGGGGCGTGACGATCGGCATCCGGGTGCGGACGCCGAGGTCCGCACCCCATCGCCACAAGTCACATCACGACAACGACTTCCGCTCGCTCAACCACGTACCGAGTACGGGGTCGCGAGCCGCCGGGCGTGGTGCTCCTGCAGGCTCAGGACCGGGACCGCCTGGTGGGATAGGGCCGCGATCCCGTTCACCGCCGCGGCCGCGCCCGACAGCGTCGTGATGATCGGGATCCGCTTCCCGAGCGCCTCCTGGCGGATGCGCCCCTCGTCGGTGTGCGCGCCCTTGCCGACCGGCGTGTTCACGATCAGGTGGATCTCGCCGTTCTTGATCGCGTCGAGGACGTCCGGCCGGCCCTGTCCGAGCTTGAAGATCCGGTGCGCCTCGACGCCGCCGCGACGGAGCGCCTCGTAGGTCCCGCCGGTCGCGATGATCTTGAAGCCGAGGTCCACCATCCGGCGGCCGAGGAAGATCACGCCGCGCTTGTCGCTGTCGCGCACCGAGAGGAAGACCGTGCCCTCGCGGGGCAGGGCGCACCCGGCGGCGTCCATCGCCTTCGCGAAGGCGACGCCGAAGTCCGACGCGATCCCCATCACCTCGCCGGTCGAGCGCATCTCCGGCCCGAGGATGATGTCGGCGCCCATGAACCGCTCGAACGGGAAGACCGGCTGCTTCACGCTCACGTGGGCCGGGATCGTCTCCTCGAGGAACCCGAGCTCGGCCAGCTTGCGGCCGGCCATCACCTTCGCGGCGATGCCCGCCAGCGGGCGGCCGATCGCCTTCGCGACGAAGGGCACCGTGCGGCTCGCGCGCGGGTTCACCTCGATCACGTAGACCTCGCCCGCCTGGACGAGGAACTGGATGTTCATGAGGCCGCGCACGCCGAGCGCCCGGCCGATCTTGCCCGTGTGGCCGCGGATCGTCCGCAGGACCCCGGCCGGCAGCGTGTAGGTCGGCAGCGAGCAGCCCGAGTCGCCGGAGTGGATCCCCGCCTCCTCGACGTGCTCCATGATGGCGCCGATCACCACGCGCTCGCCGTCGCAGACCGCGTCCACGTCGAGCTCGATCGACTCCTCCATGAACCGGTCGAGGAGCACCGGGTGGTCGGGGCTCACCGCGACCGCGGCCGCCATGTACTCGCGCAGCGACTGCTCGTCGTAGACGGTCTCCATGCCGCGGCCGCCGAGCACGTAGCTCGGCCGGACCACGCACGGGTAGCCGATGCGCCTCGCCTCCGCGACCGCGCCGTCGACGCTCGTCGCGGTCCCGTTGTTCGGCTGACGCACGTCCAGCTCGCGCGCGAGCGCCTGGAAGCGCTCGCGGTCGCTCGCGCGGTCGATCGAGTCGACGGAGGTGCCCAGGATCGGCACGCCCTCCTCCTCGAGCGCCTTCGCGAGGTTGAGCGGCGTCTGCCCGCCGAACTGGACGATCACGCCGAAGGGCTTCACGCGCTCGATCACGTGGAGGACGTCCTCCACCGTGAGCGGCTCGAAGAAGAGCAGGTCGCTCGTGTCGTAGTCGGTCGAGACGGTCTCGGGGTTCGAGTTCACCATCACGGTCTCGAACCCGATCTCCTCGAGCGCGAAGGCGGCGTGGCAGCAGCAGTAGTCGAACTCGATGCCCTGCCCGATGCGGTTGGGGCCGCCGCCGAGGATGACGATCCGCCTCCGGTCCGAGAGGTCGACCTCGTCCTCGTCCTCGTAGGTCGAGTAGTAGTAGGGCGTGTAGGCGCGGAACTCGGCCGCGCAGGTGTCGACGAGCTTGTAGACGGGCCGGATGCCGCGCCGCTTCCGGTCGGCCCGCACCGCGTTCTCGGTCGAGCCCAGCAGGTGCGCGAGCTGCCGGTCGGAGAAGCCGTCGCGCTTCGCGTCGCGCAGGAGCCGGTCGGGGACCTTCCCGAGCGACCCGCAGGCGGCGACCTCCCGCTCGCGCTCGACGATCTCCATCATCTGGTCGAGGAACCAGGGGTCGATCCTCGTCAGCTCGCTCACCAGATCGACGCTCATCCCCTGGCGCAGCGCCACGCCGATGTAGAAGATCCGGTCGGCGTTGGGGACGACGAGCCGCTGCCGGAGGAACGTCCGGTCGATCGTCGCGGGGTCCTTGCCGTCGGCGCCGAACCCCGCGCGGCCGGTCTCGAGACCGCGCAGCGCCTTCTGGAGCGACTCCTTGAAGGTGCGGCCGATCGCCATCGTCTCGCCGACCGACTTCATCTGCGTCGTGAGCGTCGGGTCCGCCTCCTTGAACTTCTCGAAGGTGAACCGCGGCACCTTGGTCACGACGTAGTCGATCGTCGGCTCGAACGAGGCGGGCGTCTCCTTCGTGATGTCGTTCTGGATCTCGTCGAGCGTGTAGCCGATCGCCAGCTTGGCCGCGAACTTGGCGATCGGGAACCCGGTCGCCTTGCTGGCGAGCGCGCTCGAGCGGCTGACGCGCGGGTTCATCTCGATCACGACCAGCCGGCCGTCCGCCGGGTTGACGGCGAACTGCACGTTGCTGCCGCCGGTCTCGACCCCGATCGCGCGCATGATCGCGATCGCCGCGTCGCGCATCCGCTGGTACTCGCGGTCCGTGAGCGTCTGCGCCGGCGCGACGGTGATCGAGTCGCCGGTGTGCACGCCCATCGGGTCGACGTTCTCGATCGAGCAGATGATGACGACGTTGTCGAGCCGGTCGCGCATCACCTCGAGCTCGAACTCCTTCCAGCCGACGACCGACTCCTCGATGAGGATCTCGTTCACCATGGAGAGCGAGAGCCCGCGCGCGCAGATCTCCTCGAACTCCTTCACGTTGTAGGCGATGCCCCCGCCGCTGCCGCCGAGCGTGTAGGCCGGCCGGATGACGAGCGGCAGGCCGAGCTCGGCCATCCCCGCGCGCGCCTCCTCCATCGTGTGGGCGAGCGCGGAGCGCGGCACCTCGAGCCCGATCTTCGTCATCGTGTCGCGGAACGACGCCCGGTCCTCCGCGCGGTCGATCGCGTCCGGCTTCGCGCCGATCATCTCGACGTCGTATTTCTCGAGCACGCCGCGCTTATGGAGCTTCATCGCGATGTTGAGCGCGGTCTGGCCTCCCATCGTCGGGAGGAGCGCGTCCGGCCGCTCGCGGGCGATGATCCGCTCGACGACCTCGGGGGTGATCGGCTCGATGTACGTCCGGTCCGCGAGCTCCGGATCGGTCATGATCGTGGCCGGGTTCGAGTTGACGAGGATGACGCGGTAGCCCTCCTCCTTCAGCGCCTTCACGGCCTGGGTGCCCGAGTAGTCGAACTCGCAAGCCTGGCCGATCACGATCGGCCCGGAGCCGATGAGCAGAATGGAGCTAAGGTCCGTGCGCTTGGGCATCCTCGTCCGGAGCGTGTTTACACGGTTCGGGGCGGGCGTCAAGCCTCGGGCGCCTTCGCGACGGGCGCACGCCCCGGGAAAGGCTCATGCGGGGGGGGCCGGGGGGCCGCCGCCGCCCCCGCCGCCGCCCGAGCGCCGGCGGCGCCTCCTGCGGCGGCGGCGAGGCGGGGCGCCCTCCGAGGAGGCATCCTGGGCCGGCGCGGGTTCCTCCCCCCCGGGCCCCCCCGCTTCCGTTTCGGGAGTCTCCGCGGAGCGGAGCGCGACGGCCTCCTGCGCCTTCTCGACGACGGTCTTGATCCCGAGGCGCGCACGCTCGCGCGCCTTCTCCTCGCGCGTCATCTGCTCGCGGGCCTTCCTCGCCTCCTCCCGCTCGCGGCGCAGGCCATTGAGCCGCTCCCGCTCGCGCTCGTAGCCCTCCTCGTCCTCGAGGGGCTCGCGGCCTTCGAGCTCCACGGTCGCATAGAAGGCGTAGAGCTCCTCCCGACGCCGCAGCCACGGGTTGCCGGCGGGCGCGAGGGAGCGGACCCGGTGGTAGTAGGCGCGCGAGAGGTAGTCGTGCATGAGCCGCGAGTGGATCTCGTCGGCGGCCACCGCGTCGAGGGCGGCGGGGGGGCCCTCGATCTGCCGGAAGAAGGCGCAGGCGAGCCCGAGCTCCACCGGGCAGTCGAGCATGTGGATGAGCCCCGCGGCGCAGGAGCAGACCTGGATCGGCTCGGGCGCTCCGCCCCCGGTGTGCGCGTGCACCTGGTTCGCGCAGCGCGGCGCGGACTCGGCGGGCTCCATGGCCCGACATCCTACCGCGGCGGCGCCGATTGCGCCCCCCGGGGGCTCGTGCTAGCCTCCGCCGCATGGCCGAGACCCCCGCCCGCGAGACGACGACCGTCATCGTCCGCCCCTACCCGAAGATCGTCTACCTCTACCTGACCTGGATCGTCTCGCTCCTCTGCGGGATCTTCCAGCCGCAGCTCGGCGTGAGGGACGTGCTCAACGAGACCATCCTCCGCACGAGCGGGTTCTGGGGCCGCATCTGGCTCTTCGCCTTCGTCTTCAACATCCTCGTGATCTCGTTCGAGTTCTCGCGGATCCGTTCGGTGGCGATCATCTTCGCGCTCCTCGCCTTCGTGTTCGCGGGGTCCCAGTTCGGGTTCCTCGACGTGGTGGGCGCCTTCCTCGGCCACCTCCCGATCCTGATGAACAAGACCTTCTACTTCGCGGTGACCGCGATCTTCACGGTCATCTACCTGCTCGTGTTCATCAACACCCGGTTCAACTACTGGGAGTTCCAGCCGAACGAGATCCTGCACCACCACGGGTTCCTCGGCGACGTCCAGCGCTACCCGACGCGCGGGCTGCGGATGCAGAAGGAGATCACCGACGTCCTCGAGCACATCCTGCTGCGGGCGGGAACGCTCGTCCTCTCGCCGGCCGAGACCGACCGCCCGATCGTGCTCGAGAACGTGATCAACCTGAACGGCGTCGAGGACAAGATCCAGCGGCTGCTCGGCACGCTCAAGGTGCGTATCGACGAGGGCCAGGTCGGCGGGGCGGACTGACCTAGGCCGAACGACGGCGGTGGCGCGGGACGGCTTCCGCGTTCGCGCCTACCGGCGAACGCCCGTGTAGCTGCCGAGCGGGCCCGTGTCGAAGTTCGTGTCCGAGAAGCCGCAGCAGAACTGGTTCCCGTCCGGGCTGAACAGGAAACTCACGTCCGCCTCGTAGTCGAGATCGCCGTTGATCGGCACGAGCGTGATGTCGAGCCGGTTCCCGACGATCGTCGCCGTGCCCTCGAGCTGCCGGTCGTTCGAGTTGACGTAGGTCGTGCCCGTGCACACCACGGTCGTCCCGGTCTGCTGGAAGGTGATCGTCCCGCGCAGGAAGTACCCGGGGCTGCCCGTGTAGTCGTAGGTGCCGGTCACGTCGACGACCGCGGCGGGCAGCTCCTCGCACGCCCACGCGCCCTCCGGGGCCGGGTCGCCCGAGGAGCCGCAGGAGGCGAGCAGGAACACGAGGCCGGGGAATCCGACGCGCATGCCGTCCGGGAGCTTAGCAGGCGCCGCTCCCGTGTCACCGGATCTCGCGGAAGTCGCCGCGGTTGGCGACGGCGAGCCGGCGAAGGAAATCGACGGCCGTCCCCGACTCGGCGGGCTCGTCGTCCTGGCCTGTCCGGAGCGCAACCGCGTGGATCCGGACGGCGCGTCCCGGGTTCCCCGCCGCGACCTCCGCGAGGATCTGCTCGGGCTCGGAGTAGGTCTTGCCGCGGTAGGAGCACCGGTAGGGCGTCCCGTCCGTGAGCAGCACGATCGTGTCGGGCTCGAAGGGGTCCTCGAGCGCCATCATCAACGCCCCGTACGTGTTGGTCGGGCCGCCCGGTTTCTGGGCGCGGAGGGCCTGCGCCGCGGCGTCCGCCTGCGACCGGTCGCCCGAGGCCATGGACGGCGAGGGCCACGGGCGGACGTCGCCGGAGAAGGCGAACACCCGGAACCGCGCCCCGGCGGGCAGCGTCCGCACGGCCCGGTCCAGCTCGCGCGCCGCGTAGCCGAGGCGGGAGAGGCCCGTGTCGTCGACCACCCCCATCGACGCGGAGACGTCGATCACGAACGTGACCTTGGCGGTCCGGAGGCCCAAGTCGAAGAAGTAGGTCCGCTCCCCCGGCTCCGGCGCTCCTGGCCCGGCCCAGCCGTCCTGCGCCGCAGCCCACCAGCTCCGCCAGAGATCCGCGTCGGGACCGAAGTCCTTGCCGGTGAGTCCCAGGAGGGCATCGGCGATCGCGAGGCGGAGCCGCACGTCGGTCTCGTCCGCGAGGCGCTTCACGAGGAGCGCGACCGGCTCGCGGCCGGACCTCGCAGCGAGCCCGCGGATCGCGGCGCCGCGCACGAGCGCCGAGGGGTCGGCGAGGACCTTCGCCGCCTGCTCCGGCTCGAGCGTCCGCGACCCCGCGGCCGCCGCGCGCAGCCGCTGGTCGGGATCCTCGAGCGCGTCCTCGAGCGCGGGGTCGTCGATCCCGAGCGACGCCAGCGCGGCGACGGCGGCGGCGCGCACCTGCGGGTCCTCCGCGCGCGCGAGCGGCGCGATCGCGGGACCGAGCGAGGCGGCGCCGGCGCGGCCGATCCCCTCGAGCGTGAGCGTCACGAGCTCTCGCTCGAGCGGGCCGGCCTCGGCGAGGGTCGCGCGGTCGCCGCTACCGGAAGAGGGGCCGAGGATGTGCGTCGCGATCCAGGCGAGGTCGTCCGGCCGGCGCACGTTCCCGAGCGCTTCGGGCAGCACCGTGTAGAGGAGCTCGAAGCGGGCCTTGCTGCCCTCCGCCCCGAAGAGGCCGCGCACCATCGCGGCGAGCGCCTGGGGCGTGCCCACGCGCGCGATCGCGTGCGCCGCCTCCGCGCGCACCCGGAAGGAACGGTCCTCCTCGACCATCCGCGCGAGCAGGCGGCCGGCCGCCGCGCGCGATGCGTTCTCGAAGGGCAGGTGGGCGAGCTCCCTGGCGAGCGTCGCGCGCTCGTGGACGGCCTCGGGCGCCTGCCGGGAGGCGAGCTGCTCGTAGCGTTCCGTGATCTCCGTCGCGCGCGCGGCGAGGTACTCGGCATCCGTCCCGTCCCCGATCAGGAGGAGCAGCAGGAGCGCCATCATGCATCCGAACGCAGCTCGGGCGGCAGATGGGACACGTCTCCCAGGACCTCCGCCCGGAATCGCCCTCCCTCCCCCACGAGCACGGTGCGGCAGGCCTGCGGCTGCGCGATCCCCCAGACCCCCTTCGAATCCCGGCCCAAGGCGCGCGCGATCACGACGCGATTCGCCGCCTTGTGCCCCACGGCGAGGACCCGCTCCCCCGCCTTCGCCAAGACGCCAAGCGCCCGGCCCGCGCGCTCCCAGAGGTCGCCGAACGCCTCGCCCCCGGGCATTGCAAGCCCGTTCGGGTCTTCGTACCAGCTCCGGTGGAGCGCGGGATCACGCAGGCGGATCGCCCCGGAGTCGAGGCCCTCCCACGTCCCGCGGTCGATCTCGATGAGGTCGGGAAGGAGCTCCGGCTCGTGGCCGAGCAGCCGCGCCGTCTCGATCGCGCGGGAGAGCGGGCTCGAGAAGACGCGGTCGAAGCGCTCGCCCGAGAGCGCCGCGCGCAGGCACTCCGCCTGCCGGCGCCCGGTCGCGGAGAGCGGGACGTCCGTGCGGCCGAGGAAGCGGCCGCCCTCGTTCCATCCGGTCGCGCCGTGCCGGACGAGCAGGAGCCTCACGACCCCATGCTACGCGTTTTGCCCGCGCGGATCAGAACGGCACGTGGATCCGCAGCCCGAGCAGGTAGAGGTTGTCGCCGTTCGCGAACGTCCCGCCGCCCGGATCGATGATGAACTGCGCCTCGGGCGACACCTGGATCTTCCCGTTCGCCATCATGTAGGTGTAGTAGATCTCGATGACCGCCTCGTGGTTCTTCGGGGCGCCGGGGATGATCGCGTCGATCGGCCCCTTGATGTAGCCGACGGCGACGCCCGCCTGGTCGTCGGGCCGGCTCGGGATCGGGCCGAAGAAGGCGAGGCCGACCTGCCAGTCGGACTCGATCTGGTTCGGGTGGTTGTCCGCGCCGGGCTGGTTGTCCTTGACCGTGGCCCGGGCGAAGACGCCGATCTTGTCCGTCACGTACCAGTCGAAGGAGAGGCCGAAGCCTCCCGCGGGGCTGTCCGGCGCCGTGTTGAGCTGCGCGTACGCGCGGAGGTGGAAGTCGCGGTCGCGCAGCTTCTCGTGCCAGGCAAACTCCACGAGCAGGATCCCGTGGTTGAACCACTGGCCGGGGGTGTTGAACCAGCCCACGTCGACGCTGTACTGGCTCTTCTCCCCGAACTGCGTGAAGAAGCGCAGGCCGTAGATCGAGGTGCCGGTGGCGTTGGTCGGCCAGTCGATCGCCGGCGGGTCGTCGAAGAGGTTGTTCAGGAACTGCGTGCGCGCGTTCCCGGCGAAGGCGTTCGTCGCGTAGTAGTCGCGGGGGTCGATGAGGCCCCCCATCACGTCGACCGCGTGGTCGCCGACGAAGAAGGTCCAGGTGGCGCCCCACTGGTAGGCCGCGATGTCGCCCGGCGCGACCGAGACCGTGCCGTCGACGCCGATGCCGTCCACGAGGCCGGACAGCGTCGCGCCGGCGGCGCCGGCGATCGAGCCGAACTGGGACGGGAACGCGGACGCGTTGCTGTTCGCGACGAGGTCGACGAAGAGGTGCAGGTTCTCCGTCACCATGATGTCGAAATCGAGCTCGGCATCGCCGTGCACGGAGTGCGTGTCCGACGGGTCGGAGCCGACCGTAGCGAGGATCACGGCGGTGATGCTCGCGTTGAGCGTCACCCCCTGGAGCCCCCCGCCGCCGCCTTGCGCGCCCGTCTCGGGAGCGACATCGGCGAGATAGCGCGCCACGTCCTTTCGCAGGAGGACCTTCTGCCGGGCCTCGAGCGCGTCGGCGCGACGCATGAGGTCAACGGCCTCCGCGCGCAGGTCGCCGTCCGTGTCGGCGCGGGCGGGCCGCGCGAGGAATGCCGCCAGGAGGAGGAGGACGATCGCTGCTCTCATCTCGGGCGCCCCTCAGAAGGGGACGTGGACGCGCACGCCCAGGATGAAGAGGACGTCGTCCTGCCACGGCGGGAGCCCGCCGCCCGGATCCAGGACGATCATCAGGTCGGGGGTGATCTGCAGCTTGCCCCCCTCGAGCATCAGCTTGTAGTAGATCTCGATCGTGACCTCGGTGTCCTCGGGGATGCCCGGGAGCACGGTCGTGTTCGCCGAGATGAACCCGAGGGCCGCGCCGACCTGGTCGTCGGGCCGCCGGGCGAACGGGCCGTTCCACACGGCGCCGAACGAGTAGTCCGCCTCCACGGGGTTCGCGTCGCCGCCGTTCACGGCGATGCGCGCCCAGAGGCCGACCTTGTCGGTGACGAACCAGTCCCAGGACACGCCGCCGCCGGAGGAGCCGTCGCCCGAGGCGTCGCGGAAGAAGGACTGGACCCAGGCGAGGACGCGCACGTTCATCACGTGCCCCCCGACCTCGCCCTTCCATCCGCCCTGGATGTAGAACTGCCCGTGGTTGAACCACTGGCCGGGCGTGTTGAACCAGCCGTAGCTGATCGTCCACTCCCCGTTCGAGCCGAGGTTGAGCCAGCCGTAGTACGCGTAGCTCGTCCGCCCCGTGGCGTCGGTGAGCCACTCGACGGCCGGCGGGTTGGCGAAGAGGTCGTTCAGGTACTGCGTCTTCGCGTCGTCCGCGATGTCGTTCTGGAGGAATCGCGTGCGCGGGTCCAGCTCGCCGAACTCGTGGTGCAGCGTGGTCTCGCCGACGCGGCACGTGAACCGGAATCCCGCCTCGTACATCGTCGCGACGCCGGGAGCCGTGGGCGTGTTGCCGTTCACGCCGATGCCGTCGAAGAGGCCCGAGAGCGTCGGGCCGGCGATCGGGTTGAACGTCTGCGGGGGCGATCCGACGACGACCGTGCCGAACTGCGACGGGAACGTGCCGTCCGATCCGCCCTCGTCGAACCCGTTCCCGACCATGTGCAGGAAGAGCGACAGGTCGTCCGTGACCTGGAAGTCGAAGTCGAGGCTGTAGTCGCCGCCCACGACGGAACGGTTCGACGGGTCGAGGCCGACCGTTCCCTGGAACACGCCGGTCACCGCCGCGTGGATCGTGATCCGGTCCTGGTTCTCGCCGCCCTGCGCGCCGCGAAGGGGGCTCTGGCTGGCGAGGTACTCCTCGACCTCGTCCGCGATCAGCGTGGTCTGCTGGGCCTCGAGCGCCTCGACCTTCTCCCGGAGCCTCTCGACCTCTTCGCGGAGATCCGCGTCGCCGGCCAGGAGCGGAGCAGCAAGGACGAGGAGCATCGCGCAGGCTGCCCATAGGGCCTCGATGCGATGCATCGGCAAGTGAACCTCCTTGCGCCCCCCCGCAAGGGGCGCATACCCCGGTTAGATCGGCCGGCTGCGGCTTCGTCGCTAGGCTTTGCCTGAGAAGTCGCCGTCAGGACCGAGACCGAGCGAGGACAAGCCGGACAAGGAGCGCCGACGAAGCCGTACTGACGGAGAAGTACTGCGAGGAGGCGCGACGCAGGGCCGGCGGCCGCAGCCGGTCGAATCCAGGCGACTTTGCCGGAGGGCCGACCCCGCCGGGATTCGCGCGCGTCCGCGAGGGGAGAAAGGGGGGCCCGGGGGGGGAGGAGGGGCGCGCGGAAAGAAAGAGGCGGCGCCCCAAGGGCGCCGCCTCCGATTCACACGAGTCGAGAGAACCTAGAACGGGACGTAGACGCGGACGCCCATGATGAACAGGGAGTCATCCGCCCAGCTGCCGCCGTCCGCGAACGCGCCGCCACCCGGATTCATCACGAAGAGGAAGTTCGGGGTGACCCAGATCTTGCCGTTCGCCATCGCGAACCTGTAGTAGAGCTCGAACGCGAACTCCGTGTCCTCCGGAGGAGTGCCCACGACGTCCTCGTCGAGGTGCGTCCACACGAGACCCGCGCCGAACTGATCGTCCGGACGGCTGGAGATCATGTTCTGGAAGATGAAGCCGACCGCGAAGTCGTAGTCGACCGGGTTCGTGTCCTCGACGTTGAAGCCGCCGGTGAAGAACACGCCCACCTTCTCGGTGATCCACCAGTCCCACATCCAGCCGATCATGAAGCCCGTGTCGTCGACCGCGAAGGCCGAGCCGGGGCCCGCGCCGTTCGCGCCGTTGTAGCCGTCGATGTTGAAGAGGAACTTCACGTCCATCTCGCGGCCCTTGACCTCGCCCTTCCAGGCGACCTCGACGTACAGCTGGCCGTGGTCGAACCACGCGCCGGCCGTGTTGAACCAGCCCCAGCTGACCTTGAACTGCTTCTGGTCGCCGAGCTCGAGCCACATGTAGAGGCCGAGGGAGGTCGTGCCGGCCGACGTGGTGATCCACTCGACCGAGGCCGGGTCGCTGAACGAGTTGTGGATGAACGTCTTGTTGTTGTCCGCGAACGCGCTGGTGATGAACCGGTTGCGCGGATCGATCTCGCCCATCTCCCAGTGCAGGGAGGTGTCGCCGAGGTGCGTGATCGCACGCACGCCGACCTCGTTCGTGGTCACCGCGCCCGGATTCGTCGGAACGGTGCCGTTCACGCCGATGCCGTCCGTGATGCCCGCGTTCGTGGCGAACGGGAACGCCAGGGCGATCCCCGCCGGGCCGAAGGCGCCGGGGAACGCGTCCCCGCTGAAGGCGCCCGCGCTCGTGTTCGCGGTCATGTAGCAGAAGAGGGAGACCTCGTCGCTGACCGCAAATTCGAAGTTCAGGTCGAACTCGCCGCCCACCACGCCGACGTCGGCGCCGTCGCTGCCGATGACGCCCTGGTAGACGCTGGTGAGAGCCGCATGGAGCGTCACGCCCTTGAGCGAGTCGCCGCCCTGCGCGCCTTCGAAGGCCTTGGTCTCCGCCAGGAAGGCGCTCACGTCCTGTTGCAGCTGGGCTGCCTTCAGGTTCTGATTCTCCTGTCGGAGCCGTTCGAGCTCGCCCTGCTGGTCTTCGGCGCCCGCGAACGGGGCCGCAAGACAAAGGGCCATGCAGGACACGAATCCTGCGCAAACAAAGCGTCCCATGAATGAAACCTCCGTAATCTCCACCGCTTCTGCGGAATGTTGCCCTTCGACAGGGACTAGATTCAAGCTGCCAATAATAATTCGGGGGAAAAGGATTCAAGGCGCAGGGGGCGTCCGAAAAATTGGGTCCTCATGAGCCGGAAAGCAGTACCACGCGGTTCCCTCAAAGGAGTCCGTGTAACCGTTTTGCTCGTTCAATGGACACAAGCTGCTCCATGACGACACAGAGGCGCCCATCCACCTAACGGATGTAAGGCCAACGGCCGTTCGGACCCGCGCGGAAAGGGCGGGCGCTCAGGAGGCGAGGAGTCCGAGGAGCGCCATCTCCTTGAAGGAGAGGCGCTTGTCGAACTTGCAGCCGAGGCCGATCTCGCGCGTCTTGCCGGTCGAGATCTCGAACCGCGTGATCGTCGCGTCCTTGATGAGGCTCCGCACCTTCTCGTACTTGAGCTCGATCACGACGCGCGTGTTCATCTTGGAGAGGATCTTCTGCGCCAGCTCGACGAGGTTCTTCTCGTTCTCGACCTCGGGGCCGAAGATCCGCTCGATGTCCTTGCTCGAGAAGAAGATGCCGCTCGCGCTGATGTTCTCGGCCTTGGACACGAACATGATGTCCTGGGACCCGTTGCGCATCATGGAAACGGCGCAATCGAAGGTGGCAGGCTTTCGGGTCGAGTTGCGGCGGCTCGGCATCCCTTGGCGTTATCGGTCGGCTCCGGGACGGAATTGAGGGGGCTCCGGGGCTTCGGCGGGCAAGCCGGGAGCCGTTCGCTCCCATCCTACTCCCCGGCGGGCTCGTAGGTGGCCCTCGACTCCACGGGGGGGACCCGCGGCTCCAGCCCGTTCACGAGGATGCTCTCGAGCGGCGCCGCCCCCCCGGCGATGATCTCCTGCAGGTCGAACCCGTGGACGGGCTCGATCACGTCCTGGATCACCGAGGCGTAGTCCTTGATGGCCCGCGACACATCCGAGGAGAGGACGGCGTCCGGCGCCCGGCTCTCGACCGCGAGGACCCCGGCCACCCGCAGCTCCGCCCGGCCCCCCCTGCCCCCCCCGATCCGGAAGATGGGAACCGCGTAGCAGGACCTCCGGGTGGGATCGAGGAGCCTCCAGGTCCGCTCGGGAACGCGGAGGTGCCTCTCGTAGAGTTCGCGATACGCATCCCCCCCGAACCGCGGCACGCTGTGGAGGATCACGGAGGTCCTGGCCCGGGCCGCGATGCCGACCACCCCCGAGCCCTCCTCGAAGGTGAGCGCACGGAAGTCCCGGCGATGCCCCTCCGAGACGTAGCGGGGCCGGTAGCGGGACGAGCGGCCCCGCCAGACGTCCGGCCGGTAGTAGAGGACGTGGAACCCGCCCTCCTTGAGGATGCGGTTGAGCCTCGCGGCCAGCGCCTTCACGACGATCGCCACCGGGTGGCGGTCCGGCGGGTGGGAGAGCGCGGACCAGAGCTTGCTCGTGACGAGCGAGCCCGCGAGCAGCGCCCCGATCGGCGGCGAACGCTGCCACACGACCGGAAGCAGCGCCACGCCGAGCACGAAGAGCGCGTAGTCGAAGACCCAGCGCACGAGCGCCGCGAGCCAGCGCCGGCGCGTGGCCGCGGCGACGACGTCCTCCTTCTCGAGGCGCGCGTGGGAGCTGACGTTCGGGCGGATCCGGGTCGACTCCTGGAAGTCCTTGAGCACCTTGATCACGCTCTCCGCGCTCGAGAAGCGGAGGTTCGGGTCCTCCTGCACGAGGCGCTTCAGGAGCTCGTCCAGGTACTTGAGCGCGGCGGCCTTGCTGGCGAAGACGCCCGCGCGGCTGCGCGTGAAGTCGACGTGGTCGACGAGGTCCGCGAAGATCCGTCCGACCGCGTAGATGTCGGAGGAGGCCGTCGCCGCGCGCGCGCCCTGGTAGTAGAGCTCGGGCGCGATGTACTCCTGCGATCCGAAGAGCTCGTCCACCCCCGTGAGGTCGGAGTCCGGGATCTTCGCGAGCCCGAAGTCGACGATGCGGCAGCATCCCTGCGCGTCCACGAGCACGTTCCAGGGCTTCAGGTCGCGGTGGATGATGCCGCGCTCGTGCACGTGGCGCAGCCCGGCGAGGATCTGCGACACGAGGTAGACGACCTCCTCCATCTTCATGTCGCGCTGGCGCGCGTACGCGTAGAGGGTCACCGGCGCGCCGCCGTCCCCCTCCACGAGCTCCATCACGTAGTAGTAGCAGGGGGTCGGGAGACCCGGCGGCTCGTACCGCCCGTGCTCGAAGACCTTGACGATGTTCCTGTGGTCCGCCTGCTCGAGGATCCGCGCCTCGCGGACGAACCGCTCGACGTAGCGGCGATCGCGGGCCGCGAGGTCGGGGTCGAGCACCTTGACCGCGTACTTCGCGCGATCGTCGCTCGCGTGGCGCGCCTCGAACACGGCGCCCATCGCGCCGAAGTCGATCAGGCGCTCGAGCTGGTAGCGCCCGCCCACGGCGCCGCCCACGAGGGAGCGGTAGAAGGACCGCTTGCGTTCGAGACTAGCGTCCGCGGGGCGCTCGGCTTCCATGGCAAGCCGACCCTCCGCGGCGCGGCGCGGTCCGGAGACCTAGGCGTCGCCCCAGTCGAAGTCCTCTTCCCGCTCCTCGAAGTCGGTCGCGAAGCGGCGCCAGTTGGCGAGGATCTTGCTCGCCGGGTGTTCGTCGAGGAGCGCGCTCACGCGGCGGAACCAGGCGGGCGCGCGGTCGTAGCGCTCCTCGAGAAGCTCCTCGAAGGACAGGGCCTTGTAGTGGGGCTCCTTCAGCCAGGAGCGGGTCTCCTGCACCTTGCGGAGCTGGGTCGCGGTCTCGATGTGGCGCTTCAGGTCCGAACGGACCATGAACTCGATCGGCGACATCGGCTTGAGGTCGGAGGTGTCGGAGGCGTGGCTGTGGCTGGACAAAATCTCCCCCTTGGCGGCACTTGGAGCCCTACGACTCACAGGACCGCCATTATACGCCCAAAGCGGCCTGGTGCCAAGGCGGGCGGGCAGGGGCTTACAATGGCGCCGGTGCCGATCTACACGGGCGGAGGAGACCGGGGCGAGACGGGCCTCTTCGGCGGCGGGCGGGTGAGCAAGGACGACCTCCGGGTGGAGGCGTATGGGGCCGTGGACGAGCTGAATGCCGCCCTGGGCTGCGCGCGCGCCACCGACCTCCCCGGGGAGCTCGAGACCCTGCTCGCGAGGATCCAGGAGGATCTTTTCGTGCTGGGCGCCGACCTCGCGACGCCGCCGGACGCGACGGTCCGGGCCGACCGCGTGGTGCGGCTGCAGCCCGGCGCCGCGAGGGCGCTCGAGCCCGAGATCGACCGCCTCGACGCGGCGCTCCCGCCGCTCAAGACGTTCATCCTCCCCGGCGGCTCGCCTGCTGGCGCGGCGCTCCACCTCGCGCGCACCGTGTGCCGGCGCGCGGAGCGCCGGGTCGTGACGCTTGCCCGGAATGGCGACGTTTCCGGCGAAGCCATCGTGTACCTGAACCGCCTCTCCGATCTGCTGTTCGTGATGGCCCGCTCGGCGAACGCCCGCGCAGGAGTCCCGGAGGCGCCGTGGAACCCGCGGTGAAGGCGCCGCGGAGCCGCGCGCTCTGTACGACGTTCGCGGGGACCGGCTTCCTCCTGATGATCATCGGGATCACCTACTTTGCCATGCTCGCCATCTCGGTCCGCTTCGGCGGCGACCAGGGCGAGCGCGCCGCGTCGTACGTCGAGCTCGGCCGGTTCCTGACGGGCGAGATGGAGTGGTACAAGGACGCGCGCATCTACGGGGCCGTCTCGCTCATGGCGGCGCTCACGTCGCTCCTCTTCGGCGTGAGCCCGCTCGCGCGCATCACGATCCCGGTGGCCGGGACCTGCTACGTGCTCCTCGTCTTCTTCGGGCACCAGATCGCCAAGCTCATCGAGGGCTGGGCGAGCCTCGGTTGATCCGTCGTCGCGCCAGGCCCCTGGCCGCGTCGGTGGCCCGCTCCGCCCGCCTTCGCGCCCCCGGCGTTTCGGCGAGGCCGCACGTCGGCTACGCCGACGGGCGGAACATCCCCTCCTCGTAGGCGACGATCCTGCCCTCGATCGCGGAGGCCGCGACCGTCAGGGGCGACGCGAGGTAGAGGCGACCGGGGCCGGAGCGGCCCGTGTAGTTCCGGTTGATCGCGCTGACCGTCACCTGGTCGGGCCGCTCGGAGACGCCCGGGCCGCAGCCGATGCACGCGCCGCAGCCGGGATCGAGGAGCGTCGCGCCCGCCTTCCGGAAGATCTCCGTGAGCCCCGCCTTCTCGCAGTGGCGCTTCACCTCAAGCGATCCGTACTGCACGAAGAACAGAACGCCCGGGGCGACGCGGCGGCCCGCCGCCACGGCCTCGCGCAGGACGCGCGCGTACATCTCGAGGTCGTCGATCTTGCCGGCCGTGCACGACCCGGCGTAGGCGATGTCGATCTTCACGTCGCCGATCTCGTCGACGTAGGCGCCGTTCGTCGGATCGCTCGGGACCCCGTTGTCGGGATCCCCGGGGTGCGCGACCATCGGCCGCAGCGAGGAGAGGTCGATCGTGTGCACGCCGCCGTCGTACTTCGCGCCGGGGTCGGGCGCGACGGCGCGGGCGCGCAGCGCGGCGACGTCGGTGCCGGGCCGCTCCGCCGCGATCCAGCGGAACGTATCCTCGTCCGCCTCGACCATGCCGGCGCGCGCCGAGCACTCGGTGGCCATGTTCGCGAGCGTCGCGCGCTCGTCCATCGACAGCGACCTGAGGCCAGGCCCGCCGAACTCCATCGCGCGGTTGAGCGTGAGGCCGCGGCGCACGAAGGTCATGAGGAGGAAGAGCATCACGTCCTTCGCCGTGCACCCCGGCTTCAGCTCGCCCTTGAGCTCGAAGCGGATCGACTCCGGGACGGTGAGCGGCGTGAACCCGGCGTGGATCAGGTTCGCGTATTCGGTCGCCCCGACGCCGTAGGCGTACGCGTTGTTGCCGCCGCCCATCGTCGTGTGGCTGTCGGTCGCGAGGATCAGGTCGCCCGGCTCGATGAACTGCTCGCGCGCGACCTCGTGGCAGATGCCGGGCGACACGCCGTCCTTGACCGAGTAGTCGCGCTGGCCGGTGTGCCTCTGGTAGACGCGCTGGATCTCGCGCAGCGTCGCGATCTTCTTCGCGAACGGCATCATCTTCCTCACGCCGTCCGCGTAGTGCAGGTGGTCCTCGAAGACCGCGAACTTCTGCGGGTTCGCGATGCCGTAGTCCTTGCCGTACTCCTCCTCGAGGAAGGCGTGCACCTGCGCGGAGGTGAACTCGTGGCTGTAGCCGCCGTCCACGTCGGCGAGCACGGCGTCGCCCGGCTTGACAGGGCCCTCGCCGCCGACGAGGTGGCGCGCGATGACCTTCTCCGCCATCGTCATCGGGCGCTTGCCCGTCGAGGGGCGCGGGATCCTCACCCTCTTCTCGGCGAGCGCCTTGCTGAACGCGAAGAGCCCGCCGTGCTCGATCACGAGCTTCGTGATCGGGTCGTGTCCCGCGGTGAACTCCGACAGCGGCACCTTCTCGCCCGCCTGGAGCCGGCGCAGGATGTCGTAGCCGCACATGAGCACGCCCTGGTTGATGTTGTTCTTCGCGTGGATCGGCGCGAAGCTCGCGGCGACCGTGATGCGGATGCCGCACCACTTCTCCGCCTGCACCGCGGTCTCGCGCGACGACCCGACGCCCTTGCGCTCGCCGGCGACGATCACCTCGAAGTTCCCGTCGAGGAGCGCGCGCTCCGGGATCACGCGACTGCCCGCCTCCATGAGCCCCGCATAGGCGTTCTTCGCGATCTCGCCGGGCATGTAGTCGAAGCAGACCCACGCGGGCGTCATCACGTCCGTGTTGATGTCGTCGAGCAGGTCCTCCGGCCGCACGTCGTCGAGCGTCAAGGAGATCTCGCCCGCGAGCTGCCTCCGGATCAGCCCGAAGTCCTTGGTGAGAAACAGGATGCGCTTGCCGGGCGTGAGGGAGACGGTGGGCTCTGCCATGGTTTCATTCGTATTGTAGGACGGTGTCCCAGCCCGACGAGGCAAAGGGGGTCCGGGGGAGGAGCCTCCAATAAACCGGCATCCGCGCTCCGCCGCAAGGGCATGCACGCGGCGCGCGTCTCAAACCGGGGCCCGTGCCGGAAGCGCGGGGACGGCGGTCGGCCGTGCCCGGCGCGTGCCTCACCCGAGCGGGATCAGGAGCCGCACGGTCTCCGTCGGCTTCACCTCGACGGGGAACGAGCGCGGGCCGTCCGGCGCGAGCACGTGGAGCACGTAGCTCCCGGGGGCGAGGAACCCCGACTCCAGCCGGTCGCCGTCGACCTCCCAGACCACGGCCTCGGCGGGGAGCTTCGCCGCCCGCGGATCCACGCTCCCCTCGACCCACACGTCGGGAAGCGGCCCGGCCACGTTGAGGAAGCGGACGGAGATCCTCCCGCAGGCGAAGACGTCGAGCCGGAGCTCCGCGGTCTCCCCCCGCTTGAGCGTCACGCGGCCGGAGGCGGGCAGGAACATCCCGACGGGCGTCGCGACCACGGAGTAGACGTCGGGCTCGAGGTCCTCGAGGACGAACCGCCCGTCTTCCACGATCGCCTTCCTCTGCGACGGGAAGCCGCGGTCCGGCCCGAGGTCGAACGAGCAGACGGCCGGAAGCGCCACGCCATCCTCGGAGCGGAGCGCGACCCGGAGCGTGGCGAACCGCGGCTCGTGCTGGAGATCGAAGGCCACCTCCCCCGTGGTCGCGACGATGTCGCGCATCTCGGGCGCGAACCCCGGACCCGATGCGACGAGGGAGAGCGCCTCGCCCGGGCGCGCGAGGAGGACCACGCGACCCCCCGGCGCGCGGAGCGACGGCGACGACCCGTCTTCGCGCCGCACGTCGACGACGGCGCCGCCGATCAGCACGCCGTCGCCGCGCACGGAGACCGCGATGCGCGCCACCGGCTCCGCGAACGCCGCGACGCCCGGCGCCACCACGTCGATCGCCTCGTACGGCGGCGCGGTGCCGTCGGAGAGCGCCTCGACCTCCACGCGGTACGTGCGCGCGGAGAGGCCCGCGAGCGCGAAGCGGCCGTCGCCGGCCGTCTCGGCGCTGACGCTCTTCCACGCGATGCCGGCCGCCTCGACGGAAAGCGTCGGCCCGTCGGCCCCGAGCGAGAGCGTGCGGCCCGCCTCCACGAGGAGCGACGCGCGCACCCTCGCGCGCGAGGCCGGCGCGTCCGCGACGTGCACGCTCCCCTCGATCGGGACGCCGGCGCGCAGCACCAGCGACGGGATCTCCGCGTCCCCGACCGCGACCGCGACGGCCCCCGCGGGCGCGTACGCGGGCGCGGCGGCCGCGACCAGGTAGGACCCGCCGCGGTCGACCGGGATCCGGTACCGGCCCGCCGCGTCCGTGCGCGCGGCGGCCACGGGCCGGTCGCCGGCCGAGGGGAAGACGGCCACGGTGGCGTCCGCGGCGGGGCCGTACCCCTCGAGCTCGACCACGCCCTCGAGGTACGCGACGGCGACGAGGTCGATCTCCACGAACGGCAGCACGGGCGCGCCGGTCGCGGGATCGAAGAGCACCGCGACGCCGGTCTCCCGCGGCGCGGCGTCGGGGTGCGACGCGCGCACGCGCAGCTCCTCCGGCATCGGGTCAAGGAGCAGCGCCGCGACGTCGAGCGAGAAGGGTTCGCCGCCGCGCGCGAGCGTCCGCGCGCGCGCGCCGCCCGGCCGCCACGCCTCGACGAGCACCGACGCATTGGACGCGCCCCCCGGCAGCCGCACGACGCCCTCGAGCGGGACGCCCGCCGCGGCCGCGCGGCCCGCCCTCCTCCCCTCCCCCGGAGCCCCTTCCCCTCCGTCCGCGAGGGGCTCGCGATCCTCCGCGGCGCGCTCCGCGAGGAGATCCTCCTCCGGCACGAGCGCACGGCGGCGCAGCGCGACCTCCATGCGGCCGGGCACGGTCGCGACCTCCTCGCGGGGCTCCGATTCGGGGTGCTCGATGCGCACGCGGACGAGGCCCTGCCGCGCGATGCGCGAGAGGTCGATCGCGAACGGCTGGTCCCCCGGCACGACCGCGACGGGCCCGCCGTCGAACGCCAGGCGGACGGTGCGCTCGACCGCGCCCCCGGGCAGGTGCACGATGCCGTCGAGGACGAGCGCCGCCTCGCCGGACGGCGCGGGCGGCGCGACCGCGCCGGCGGGAAGCATGAGGGCGACCCCGGGCGCGGGTCGCGGGGCGCGCGGTCCGCCCGCGTTCGCGCGCGCCTCGGGCGTGGTGCGGAGGGGGCTCGGGGGAGGGGTGCGCGCGAGGAGCGCGGCCACGGCGAGCAGCGCCGCGATGCCCGCCGCGCGCAGGAGGCCCTTCGACGGGCGCGGCGCGGCGATCGCGAGCAGCGTCGCGGCCGAGAAGGCGTGGCCGTTCCCGTTGCCGTCCTCGAGCCGCGCGCGGATCCGCGCGAGCCCGCGCTGGATGCGCGTGCGCACGGTCGAGCCGGGGAGCGCGAGGCGGTCGGCGATCGATCTCGGGGAGAGCCCGTCGTAGTAGCGGAGGAGCAGGGGCTCCCGGTAGATGTCCGGCAGCGCGACGACGAGCTCGGCGATGCGGCGGCGGAGCGCGCGCTCGGCGACGAGTTCGTCCGTCGCGACGACGGCGTCCGTGCGCGCGGCGGTGCGCTCGCGGCGCGCGCGGCGCTCGTGGTCGCGGCGCGCTCGCCGCACGAGGTTCTTCACGATGCCCGCGAGCCAGCCCGCGCGCACCTCCTCGGGACGCTTCGCGCTCCGGAGCGCGACGAGCCAAGCCTCCTGCACGACGTCGTCCGCCGCCACGTCGTCGCCGAGGAGCCGGCGCGCCAGCGCGCGAAGGAACGAATCGTGCTCGAGAAGACCCTCGACCTGCGGGTTCGTCATCCCCACCTGCCAAGAGTGCCCCCGTCGGTACCCTCAGGGGAGTATACGCGGCCGTGCGGCGCTTGCGGACGTGCGTTTTTCGCCAAAATGCGTGCACGTACCCATGCGACGGAACGGCCCCCCGCGGGCATGATGGGAATCGGGTTCGGTCCCGAATCCTGTCGACTCCTGTCGCGCGCGCGAGGACGCGACGGGAGCCCGCGCGCCGGACATACTGGGGTGGACGGCGGCACGTTCGCCGCCACGCGGGCGCGCGCGGCGCGCACGCGGATCCACATGGAATACCGGCTCGCGATCCGACACGCGGGCACGATGGAGGTAGGGACATGAGAAGGCTCCTCGCGATCGGCGCGTCCGTCGCGCTCGCCCTCGTGGCGGGCTGCGGCGGCGACGGCGCCTCCCCGGGTGGCGGGCAACCCCCGCTCCAGGCGCTCGACCAGCAGACGCTCGTCGTGCAGATGGACCAGAACGGGGACAACGAGCTCGACCTCGTCACGCTCGACATGAGCGAGAGCCCGTTCGTCATCCTCGAGTGCCTCTACGGCATGCCGGGCGGCGACTTCGAGGACGTGACGGGAACCGTCAAGGGCCGTTCGATCGACCCGGCGGTGTCCGGGGCGCTCGCGACTTTCATGGGCGGCTCCTTCGGCGTCGCGGACCGCACCGAGCTGGATGTCACGAACTCGAACGGCGACCCGATGCGGGTCGTCGTCTTCGAATAGGAGGCGGGCGATGAGAACCCTTCTGACCCCGCTCCTTTCCGTGCTGCTCCTCGCGGCGGGCGCGTTCGCGCAGTCGATCGACGAGGTGAAGCCCGCGTGCGCCGCCCCCGGCGACGCCATCCTCCTCAAGGGCAGCGGCTTCTCCGGGTCGCCGGCCGTCCACTTCGGCGCCGCCGAGGCGGAGATCCTGCGCAGCAGCGAGAGCCGCATCATCTGCCGCGTGCCCGAGGGGCTCGCGGAAGGCGACGTGACCGTCGACGCCGACGGCGCCAAGGCCTCCTTCCACGTCCTCGCGGAGGGCGCGCCGGCCATCGTCCACGTGAGCGCCGGCACCGCGACGCCCGGCATGCTCGTGTTCTTCGTCGGCGCCCGCCTCAAGGGCGCGGAGGCCGCGTTCGTGGACGGTGACGACGCGACCGTCGCGACGGTGGAGCTCAAGGGCGGATGGCGAGCCGCGTACCTGAAGGTGCCGGGCGATCTCGCGCCGGGTACCTACACGGTCGTGATCTCGAACGAGGCCGGCGACTCCGGCCCCTGCTCGCCGACGCTCGTGGTCGTCGAGGAGGGCGAGCCGACCCTCGCGTCGATCGAGCCGTCGGAGCAGCTGCCCGGACGGCCGGTCCTCTGCAAGGGCACCGACCTCGGCCCGGTGGGGTTCTGCTTCCTCACGTGGACCGACGGGGACGGCAACGGACTCTACACGTACGGGTTCACGAACGGCTACGACACGATCCACACGTGGGTGCCGTGGGACGCCGCGGCCGGGGCGACCTACGACGTGACGATCGACTTCGCCGACGGATCCTCGACCGAGGGCACGGGCGCGCTCGCGTACACGGTCGGCGTCCCGGAGCCCCCCGAGATCGTCGATCTCGAGTACGAGGAGGGCCCGCCGGGCAGCCTCGTCACGATCTTCGGGACGAACCTCGTCGGCAGCGGCTTCGCCTGGCCGAGCGTGCTCTTCACGCGCGACGGCAGTTCGACCGAGGCGCTCGTCTACTACGCGTTCGGAAGCTACCCGGGCGGCGGCCTCGGCGGCGATCCCCTCCACGGCAACGGCGGGCCGAACGCGCTCCAGGGACTCGGCGGCGACGGCCTCGACCAGATCCTCGTCGAGGTCCCGCGGAGCCTCGAGGATGGGGACTACGACGTCACCGTGACCGTGAACGGGCAGACGTCGGACGCCAAGGTGTTCACGGTCGTCGACCTGCCGCTCACGGTGACCTCCATGAGCCCGGACAGCCAGGGGCCGTGGGGACCCGAGGGCGTGGTCGTGATCGAGGGCACGGGCTTCGGCGTGCCGGACTTCGACTTCGTCATCGCCGACGGCAGCGCGGCGAACGGCGTCGCCGGCGACCCGTCCGGCGTCCCGTTCCAACCCTCCTTCAAGGTGAAGGTGACGTGGCAAAAGGGCGGCGGCGACCCGCTCACGGGCGAGGTGCTCTGGCACCACGACCGCGAGATCCTCGTGATCCCGCCGGGGGGTTGGGAGCACCCGCTGGCGGTCGGCACCTACACGGTCTACGTCACCGTCGAGCACGACGACGAGAGCACGGAGACCGTCGAGGCCGGCACCTACACCGTCCACGAGAAGCAGGACGACGGCGGCAGCAACGGCTTCCCGGGCGATCCGGGCGGCATCCTCCGCAAATAGGCCTCCCGACTCGGACCGGAGGGGGACCGCGCGTGCGGGACCCCTCCGGCTCCCGTTCCGCCCCCCGGCCCCCTCTTCTTCGCAGGCGTGCGCGCCCCGGGCGGAACGACGGCGCGCGGATCTCGTCCAACCGGGCATGATCCGGCACGCCGCGCTCCTCCTCCTCCTTGCCGCGCTCCCCCTCCTCGCCGGCGAGCTCGACCCGCTCCTCGGCAAGCTCAAGGACCCCGCCACGCGCGAGGAGGCCGCGCGCGCGCTCGTCGAGAAGGGCACGCCGACGCTCAAGGAGCTGAAGGAGGCCGCGCGCGACCCCGCGCTCAAGGAGCAGGTCGAGGCGATCGCGAAGGAGATCGAGGCGCGCGAGCCCAGGGGCCTCCGGTTCCACGTGAGCCTGCCCGAGACGCGGCTCTCGCTCGCGCACGTGAACGGCGAGGACATGAAGGTCGCGATCGGCGTCGAGAACCGGGGAACGGAGACGATCGTGCTGTGGCCCTACCTCTCCCTGCGGATCCTCGACGCGAAAGGCCAGGAGGTGAAGCGCTGCCTCCACATCGGGCGCTGGGGCCGCGGCCGGTCGAAGCGCTGGCTCGAGGATCTCAAGTACATCGAGCTCGCGCCCGGCGCCAATTGGGTGACGCTGACGCCGCTCTCGCGCTTCATGCTCGACGAGAGTTTCATCGAAGGCTGGGAGGTCCCGGAACCCGGCGTCTTTACGATCGAGGTCACGTACCGCTTCGACCGCGCGAAGGTGAAAAGGACCTGCGACCCGCGGTGGGACGCGCTGGACGACCCGCGACAGCCGTGGAACCGGGCGCTCGAAATGACGCACGTGTTCACGGCGGAGATGACCGTCGCGGAGCGGTAGCGTTCCGCGCTGACAGGGGCCCCGCGTCGCACGCGTGTCAATCTGACAAGCCGGCGGCCTTTCCGGCGCGCGTGGCGTGCTGGCACACGCGTTGCATTCGAGCCCTCCGTGCGGCGCGCCGGGGAGCGGTTCCCCGGCCGGGGCCGCGACGTTTCCCCATGGGAGGTGAATGCCAATGGCCAACCTGATCCGTCTGACCGGGCTCGAGGGCCTCGCCGCCCTCGAGGACCGCATGAACCGGCTCGTCGAGGAGGTCTTCGGCGGCGAGCGGGCGCTCGCCCGGGGCGCCGAGGGCGGCTTCGTGCCGGTCGTGGACATGTTCGAGACGGCCGAGTCCGTCGTCGTGAAGCTCGAGGCGCCGGGCGTCGATCCTGCGAAGATCAACGTCGCCGTCACCGGCGACCACCTCGAGGTGAGCGGCGAGAAGGCCGCGGAGGAGCCGCCGAAGGAGAGCCGCTGGTTCCGCTTCGAGCGGCGCACCGGCCCGTTCCACCGCCGGATCCCGCTTCCCTTCCCCGTCGACGCGAGCAAGATCGACGCGACCGCGAGAAACGGCCTCGTCACGATCCAGCTCCCGAAGAAGGCCGAGATCCTTCCGAAGCGCATCGCCGTCAAGCCGGCGTAGCCCTCAGCGGGGGGCCCCCGGGCCCCCCCTCTTCCCTTGGTCGTCGTGCAAGAACAACTGCTACATTCGGCCGGCTGCGACGACGCGATACTCTTTCGCTCCTCCTCCGCCTATCGCTCCGCGGATACGCGTCGTCGTCCCTCCTTGCCTCGCGCCGTCCCGCTCGGCCTCGGTGTTTGACGCATTTGTTCTCGCACGACTCCTTACCGTCTGCGCGCGCGGTCGATCGCCTGCTGCGCCTCCGCGAGCAGGTCGGCGCACGCGCCCGGCCATTCCTTCGCCCTGTTCGTGGCGTCGAGGAACGCCTCGAGCGCATCGTCGACGCGTCCGGCCGCGGCGAGCGACATCGACCGGTGGGCGGGCCAGTCGGGCCGCCCCGGCTCGAGCGCCGCCGCCGCGGCGTAGAGCGTGGCGGCCTCGCCGTAGCGCCCCGCCGCGTGCGCCGCGAGCGCGAGGTCCCCGGCGGTGCGCGCGCCGCCTCCGTCGAGCGCGACCGCCGCCCACGGACGGTCGCGGAACGCGGGCGACGCGATGTTCCCCCAAGCCCCGCACAGCACCGCGACCAGGATCACGAGGGCGAAGAGGCCGAGGGTTGCCGCGCGCGAAGGCGGCTTCGGGCGCGGGTAGGGCGGCGGCGCTCCGAGCGCGACGAGCCGGTCGTAGAGGTGCGGGTGCGTCGCGCCGCGGAAGACGACGGGGACGAGGTTCAGGCGGTAGAGGTCCGCGAGCGCCTCGGCGTAGACGCCCGGCGCCGGCTCGCACGCCTTCGCGCCCTCGTCCGCGCGCGTCTCGAAGGCGCGGAGCCTCCCGGTGGCGAGCTTCCCCACGAGGACGATGAGCACGACCGCGAGGAGCGCGACCGCGAGCCCGCCCGCCGCGACGAGCGGCTTCAGGAGCAGCAGCGGCGAGAGCGCGAGCATCGCCACGAGGCGGGTGCGGCGCGCCCCCGCCGGCTCGCCCAGGTGCGTGAGCTCGTGCCCCCCGATCGCGAGGATGCTCTTGCGCTCGAGCTTTTCGAGCGCCGAGCGCGTGAAGCCGAGCCGCGACGCGAACGGCAGCGCGTACGCGTTCGCCTCCGGCAGCTCGATGATGTGCACGCCAAGGAGCGGGATCCCGGCGCGCGAAGCGGCCGCATGGAGCTCGTCCGCGATCTCGGGGGGTGCAGGGGGCGCGAGACCGGGCACGCGCGCCATGCGGAAGCCGCCGCCACGCGCGAGCCAGACGAGGACGGGCATCGAGACCGCGAACAGCGCGGCGCCGTCGACGCCGAAGCGGAAGGGCATCGCGAACGCCACGACGACCATCAGCCACAGGTGCGGATACATGACGAGCACGCGCGTCGCCATCCCGAGGAGCGCGCGGCGGAACGTCCAGGCGCTGCCGACGAGCAGGCGCGCGAGCCGGCGGCGCCAGAACACCGCGGCGAGAAGCGACGCGAGCGCCGCCGCCGCGGCGACGACGCCGTCGCCGCCCAGGAGCCCGCCCCTCGCCCGCGGCACGGTCACGACGAGCGTGGCCGGCAGGGCGATGCTCGCGATCACGAGTGCTGCGCGCGACGGGTAGAGGGCGCGCGCGCGGACGTGCCACGGCGCGCGGAGCGCGTCGGCGCGGCGCGCGAGCAGGAAGAGCAGCCCGCACAGCGCGAACGTGGCGAGGAACGCGACGGCCGCGTAGAGGGCGACGGCTGCCGGAAGCACCCATCCCGGAACGAACCTGTGCACCGCCTCGATCCCCACGGGGCGGGATCGTAGCAACGGGGTTCGACCGCGCTATGCTGCGCGGCGTGATCGAATTCGACGCCGCCGTGCCGGCGGGGGAGCGGCCGCTCGTGGCGGGGCTCCTCGGCAACGCGGCGTTCCTCGCGGAGACGCTCCGGAACGTGCTCGGGGCCGCCCGCGCCACCTCGCTCCGCGTGCGCCCGCTCGGCGGGGATCCCGGGGACAACAAGGTCCTCTACCGGGTCGACACGGACGCGGGGCCGTTCGTGCTGAAGCATGCGCTCCGGAAGGGCTTCCTCTGGTTCCGGCCGCGCGGCACCTTCAAGTGGAAGGAGATCGAGCGGTTGAAGGCGCTCTCCGGCAACGGCGTGACCCCGCGCTTCGGCGCGCACACGGCGACCGCCGGCCGCGAGGCGTACACGGAGGAGCTGATCGAGGGCGTGAGCGGCGCCGCGGCGAGGGACCCGGAGCAGGTGCGCGCGCTCGCGCGGATGTGGCTGAGGGTCGCGAAGCTGCTCGGCAACGTCGGCCCCTTCTGGCGCGTGCCGGGCAGCACGATGGGGCCGGGCAACGCGATGTTCCCGAGGGGCGGCGGCGCGCCGGTGGTGGTCGACGTCGGGAGGACGCGGTTGAGGACGCCCGGCCGGATCGTGACGAAGCTCGTCAGGACGCACGGCCACGCGGATGCGGTCCTTCAAGGCATCGAGGAGGCGCTGGGGGGTCCGGGGGCGCGGCGCTTCTTCCGCGCGGCACTCCGGCAGGTGAAGGACGACGCGCTCGCCGCGGCGCTGCGCGCGCACGCCGCTTCCTTGCAGCGTGCGGGATCCTCGACGCCGTGACCGACGCGTGGCAGCAGCGCTCCAACCAGCGATTTCGCGGCGAGGGGTACGCGGCCTACTACGAGGGGCGCTACCGGAGCTTCCTCAAGGGCACGCTCAAGCACCGGCTGCGCTGCGCGGTCCTCAGGCGCGCGTTCCGCGACGTGCCGGCGGGGAGCCTCGTCCTCGACGTGCCGTGCGGGACCGGGCGGTTCACGGGGTTCCTGCTCGGCCGCGAGTACCGCGTGTTCGGCACCGACATCGCACCCGAGATGATCCGAATCGCGAAGGGGAAGGCGGGCGAGATCCCGGGGATCCTCGGCTGGGCGTCGGCGGACGCGACGCGGATGCCGCTTCCGGACAAGAGCGTGGACTCGGTGCTCACGATGCGCCTTTTCCACCTCGTGCCGGCCGAGGTGCGCCCGGCGATCTACAGGGAGCTCGCGCGGGTGTGCCGGGGCCAGCTCGTGCTCTGCTTCAACTGCAACAAGTGGGCGCTGAAGCATCTCGGCAAACGATTGCGCGGCGAGGCGCCGGAGTACCTGAAGACGAAGAGCGAGCTCAAGCGCGAGCTCCTTGACGCGGGCCTCCGCGTGGAGCGCATCCACACGAAGGGGTTCGGCCCCTTCTCGACGCTCTGGGCCGTCGTCTGCCGCCCGGCGTGACGTATCATCGGGCGCGGAGGTGCGCCGATGACGGAGACGAAGCGGGTTCCCACGGAGCTGGAAACGAGGGCGCTCCTGCGCACCGTCGCGAGCAGGATGAAGGACGACGAGGTCATCGGCGAATACGCGTCGGCGTCCGCGCGGGTGCGGGCCAGCCGCGTGGTCTTCCCGGTCGTCTTTTTCGCAGGATTGACCCTTGCCCCGTTCCTCGACCGATCGGTGCCGTTCGCGGCCTGGGCGGCGCTGACCGCGCTGCTCGCGCTGGTTGCCGACCAAGCCGTCACCATCGCGCGGCTCACGAGGGCCACCGGCGCGCTCGCGCGCACGGCGCAACGCGCGCGGCCGGCGGAGCCCCTCCCCCGCGCCCCCTTCCCTTCGCCCCAGCGAGGAAACCGCCCAGCGGGCGGCGAGCCGGCGTAGGGGGTCCGGGGGCGTGGCAACCATGTCACCGCCCCCGAGGAACGGCGACCCTCATGTGATGCCGACTGCTCGCGAGGGCTCGACGGTCCCCTCCCCCGGACCCCCTCCCCTCGCTTCCCGACACTTCTGGCGGGCGGCGAAGGCGATCGCTATCCTCGCCGATCTATGCGCCAGACCATCGCCTGCCTCTCCCTCGTCGCGTTCCTCATCGCCGGCTGCGGCGGCGGCGGCGTCGAGGGCGACCTCAAGAAGTCGGGAGACACCCTCCGCAAGGACGCCGAGGGCATGAGCGTCTCCGATCTCGAAGCGAAGATGAAGGAGATCGAGGAGTACAGCAAGAAGATGCAGAAGGAGATGGGCGACGGCGAGCCCACCCAGGCTCAGATGGAGAAGATGACCAAGCTGATGGAGGTCACGGGCATCTACGCAACCGCCCTCATGCAGAAGAAGATGAAGTAGCCGCGCGCTACTGCAGCGACTGGATCACGGACTTCACCTCGGTGTAGTGCTCGAGCGCCGCGGAGCCGAGCTCGCGGCCGAAGCCGCTCCGCTTGTAGCCGCCGAACGGCGCCGCCGGGTCGTACACGTTGTACGTGTTGACCCACACCGTGCCCGCCTTGAGCCCGCGGGCGACGCGGTGCGCGCGGCCGACGTCGCGCGTCCACACGCCCGACGCGAGGCCGAACTCCGTGTCGTTCGCGATCTTGAGCGCCTCCGCCTCGTCCTTGAACGCGATCACGCTCGCGACGGGGCCGAAGATCTCCTCGCGCGCGATCGTCATGTCGTTCTTGACCCGGTCGAAGATCGTCGGCTCGACGAAGTAGCCCTTGCCGTTGACCGGCACGTGGCGGCCGCCCTGGACGAGCCGCGCGCCGTCCTCGCGGCCGCGCGCGACGTACTTGAGCACGGTGTCGAGCTGCGCCTTCGACGCCTGCGGGCCGAGGCGCGTCTTCGGGTCGAGCGGGTCGCCGTGCGACATCTTCGCCGCGCGCGCCTTGAGCATCTCGACGAAGTCGTTGACGACCTTCTCCTCGACGAGGATGCGCGAGCCGGCGGCGCAGACCTCCCCCTTGTTGTAGAAGACGCCCGCGATGGCGCCCTTCACGGCCGACTCGAGGTCGGCGTCGGCGAAGACGATGTTCGGCGACTTGCCGCCGAGCTCCATCGTGACGCGCTTCATGGTCGCGGCGGCCTCGCGAAGGATGCCCTGGCCGGTCTTCGTCTCGCCGGTGAACGCGATCTTGTCGACCGCGGGGTGGCGCACGAGCGCGTTGCCGACGGCGCCGCCGGGGCCGGTGACGACGTTCAAGGCGCCCTTCGGCACGCCGGCCTCGACGAGGATCTCGGCGAGGAGCAGTGCGGAGTGCGGCGTGAGCGACGCGGGCTTGACGACGCACGTGCAGCCGACGGCGAGCGCGGGCGCGAGCTTCCACGACAGGAGGAGCATCGGGAAGTTCCACGGCGTGATCATGCCGACGACGCCGACGGGCTCGCGCAGGGTGTGGACGAAGAAGCCGGGGATGCCGGGGAGCGTCTCGCCCGCGACCTTCGTGGCCCAGCCGGCGTAATACTCGAAGAGGTCGGCGGTGAAGGGGACGTCGATCGCCTTGCCCTCGCTGACGGGCTTCCCCATGTCGAGCGCCTCGCAGCGCGCGAGGTCCTCGGCGCGCTCGCGCATGCGGGTGGCGGCGCGCCAGAGGATGCGGGCGCGCTCGGCCGGCGCCATGCGCGGCCAGGGCCCCTCGTCGAAGGCCTTCCGCGCCGCGAGCGCCGCGCGGTCGACGTCGGCCTCGCCGGCCTTGGCCAGGACGCCGCTCGTGTCCTCGGTGGCGGGGTTGGTGGTGGTGAAGGTCTCGCCGCTCTGCGCGGGGACCCATTCGCCGTCGATGAGGAGATTTCGGTCCGGCAGCTTCGTCGTCATAGCGCGAAGCATAACTGGAACCGGAAGCAGGGGGGGCCGGGGGGCGGATCGGGCAACCCGCGCGGGCCCCCGGCGCTATGATCTCGTGCGTGGTGACGACGAAGGCCAGGACGGCCGATCCACGCGAAGTGCCCATCTATCCGGTGGCGCTGGCCGCGTTCTGCCTCCACGGGATCCCGCAGAGCACGCTGCGGGCGTGGGTGTTCGGCCAGGGCAACTTCCGGTCCGTGATCACGCCCCACGACAAGTCCGGGCGCCTGCTCTCGTTCGTCAACCTCGTGGAGGCGCACGTCCTCGCCGCGATGCGTCGCACGCTCGGCCTCAACATGCCGAAGGTGCGCCTCGCGATCCGGAACGTGTCGCGCGAGCTCGGGATCGAGCGGCCGCTCGCGAACGCGAGGTTCCGGACGGACGGCGTGGATCTCTTCGTCGAGGAGCTCGGCCAGGTGAAGCTCGCGTCGGGCGACTTCCGGCAGACCCTGCTCACGGACATCGGGGCTTTCCTCAAACGCGTGGAGTGGGACGCGCACGACCTGGCCAAGAGACTGTTCCCCTTCCCGCGGCACCTCGACCTCGCCGGAATCCGCGAGGCCGACCCGCCGAGGCTCATCTCGATCGACCCGCGGGTCCAGTTCGGCCAGCCGGTGCTCGCGGGAACGCGCATCCCGACGGCGACGATCGCCGAGCGGTTCTTCGCCAACGAACCGATGGCGGCGATCGCCGGGGACTACGGCATCTCCCTTGATCTCGTCGAGGCGGCCATCCGTTGGGAGCAGCCGAGGGAGAAGGCAGCGTAGGGCCGGTCTTCTTCGTCGAGGCCGGTCTCGGCGCCTACCGCGTCCCCGACGGGCTCGAGGCTGCGGGGGCGCACGTCGAGCGCCACCGCACCCACCTGCCCCAGGGAGCGCCGGACGCCGACTGGATCAATCTCGCGGCGAAACGCGGCTGGGTCGCGCTCACGAAGGACCGCTTCCACATGAGGAAGGGGGACCGGCTCGAGCGCGAGGCGATCCACGCGTCTGGCCTGCGCGTGTTCGTTTTGCGATCCGCGAATCTCACGGGCGACGAGATGGCGAAGGCGTTCGAGCGGGCGCTGCCTCGGATGAAGGCCATGGCGGCCGCACATCCGGGCCCGTTCATCGCGCGCGTCCACAAGGACGGCCGCGTCACGATGTGGCGCGAAGGCGACGGCCTGCTCCGACCGTAGCTCGGTGTCACTTCGGCCGCTTCATGGCGATCGTCGCCTCGCCGGCGGCGACGCGGTGGGTGAGCGATCCGTAGAGGCCAGTGCGGTCCCGCGCGGAGAGCGCCGCCGATTCGAGGTCCTCGGGCACGAGGATCTCGAACCTGCCCTGCGCGTCCGAGAAGGCCTCGTACGACAGGCGGGACTCGTCCGCCGCGGAGACCCGCGCGCCGGACACGGGCTTGCCGTCCGGGCCCACGACGGTGCCGCGAAGCGGGATGCCCGTCCGGCACCGCATCTCGATCTCCTGGCCGTTGGCCGTGACGCGTTGCGACTTCGGCCCGACGAACCCCAGCGCGCGGGAATCGACCTGGCACCACACGAGGATCTCCTCGTCCGGCGCGTTCGCGATCGACACGCGGCCGTCGGCGCCGGTCTCGACCGATCCATCGGGAAGCGACGGGGAACAGCCGACGCTTGCCCCCTCGAGCGGCGTCCCGTCGGGCGCCAGCACGCGGACGGTGATCTTCCTGTCGTACGGTCGAGGCTCCACGCGGATGACGACGTCCCGCGCCCCAGCCAGGACGTCGCGCACCTCGCCATGGATGTCAGCTCTTTGGACCAGCGTTCCGCCCGCGGCCTGCGAAGGCTTGTACCTGGCCGTCACGTGGATGTCCGCGACGCTACCGGGAGGGACAACGAGGCGGAATCGTCCGTGCCCGTCCGTGGTAACGAACTCCGAGACCCCGGGCTCCCGGCGCCCCTCGACGACCGCCTTGGAGATCGGCGTCCCGTCCGCGTCCGTGACCATGCCGCGGATCTCCTCCCAGCGCGGGAGGACGAACCGCGCCTCAGTCGCGTCCTCCGGAAGATCGGTGATGGGGCTCACATGTCCGTACGGCGAGGCCTGGGGCCCGTGCACCTTCTCGATCCGGCCGGAGACTCCGGCCTCCGCGCGGCCGAACGCGTCGGAGCGCGCGAAGGACGCGCCGCCCGCATGGTCGATGCAGATCTGTGCGCCCGTGACGGGCGCCTCCGCATCGTCCGTGACCCAGACGACGAACGTCCGTTCCACGGGGAACATGAACCGGACGTCGAGCACGTCCTCGTCGCCGACGCGGACGGTTTGCGAGGCTCGCTTGTCGGTGCCTCGCGAGACCGAGAGGCGGTACGTTCCCGGCGAGACGTCCGGGAACTGGAACCGTCCGAGGTCGTCCGTGAAGCGGCCCTCGCCGCGGAAGAAGGCCCGGTCCGCGAGGAGCAACACGAACGCGCGCGCGACCGGGGAGCCGGCGGTGTCCTGCGCAACCCCCGCAATGCGAAGGCCCCGCGGCAACACGATGTCGCCGACCTGGGTGGTCCCGTTCGCCGTTTCGAAGTTGATGACGTGCAGCCCGTGGTCCCGCGCCTGCACGACGAGCGAGTGCGGTGTCTTGGCCTCGAGCGGCGTCAGCCGGAACGTCCCGTCGCTGCCACTGGTCGCATGCGCACGACTGAGCGGCACTGCCGGCGAGCCCCTTTTGTCACCGAGCGCCGAGAGTGCGGCACCGGCCACCGGCCGGCCGTCCGCGTCGAGAACTCGCCCGTAGGCGTCGATCCCCTTCTGGAGCGAGAAGTCGTGCTCGGTGGCCGCGCCCAACCTGGCCCACGCCATGACGTAGCCGTCGGCTACGGCGTAGATGGTCTCGTCCTCGCCCGTCCACCCGTTGAGACGGTACGTTCCATGGGCATCCGTTCGGGTGTCGGGGGAGAGGCGCTGGCCGATCCCGACCTGCGCGGCGGCGATGGGGCGTCCGGTCGCGGCGTCCACGACACGTCCCGTTCGCATCCGTCCCGCCGGAAGCACGTACTCGACCTCGGCTCCCGCGCGGGTCTCGATCCAGAAGCCGCTCCCATAGTCAGGATGGACGGCATTGACCATCACGAGCGTGTCCTCGGGGAAGCGATCGAACGTCGCCCGGCCCTGCGCGTCTGAGTACGCGGTCCGCTCGATCTCAATGTCGCGGGTCCCCTTGACATCGACCTCCGCGGCCTCAACCGGGCTGCCGGATTGGTCTGTGACTCGGACGACGAGAACGCCCGGCCGTGGAAGCACGACGCGAACGCGCCCGCCCGCCTGGAGACGGGGGATCTCGATCGTCGCGCAGCCCCTGGCGGACGCGCGGAGCCACACCTCCTGCGCAGGCTCGAGCCGAATCCGGAACGTCCCGTCCTCCGCGCTCCTGGTGCCCGGACCGTCGATGCCGGCGTCGGCCTCCGGACGATACATGGCCACGCGGCGGTACGGATACGAGACCGTCCGCAGCTCCGCGCCCGCGATGGGACTGCCCGCGCGGTCCACCACGATGCCGTGCAGGTCGCGCTCGCGGTCCACCGCGTTGAAGTCCACCGGGTCAGGCAACGCCGGCGCCGGCGGGAGCGATGCCTCGGCCTCGCGCGGTGCCGGCGCACGCGCGGTTTCCGCGCGCGGCGGCGGGCCGCTGCCCCCGGAGCCCCCCCACTTCACGGCCGCAAGGGTAAGAAGAATGCAAACGACGGCCGCCACCGCGACCTTGGCTTTCGCGCTCATCAACGCCACCCCCGCCACGGACACCTTGCGCGGGTCCATGGCCAACAATGCCAACAGGGGAAGCCATGAGCGGTTGCCGCCGCATTGGGCGTCGAGCCGCGCGCGCAGCATCGCGAGCCCGCGCTTGAGCCGCGTGCGCGCGGTCTCCTGCGGCACCCGCAGCCGCGCCGCCAGCTCGCGGACGGAGAGGTCGTGGAAGTAGTGCAGCACGATCGCCGTCCGGTAGGGCTCGTCGAGCGCCCGCACCGCCTCGACGACCCGCCGCTGCACCTCGATCAGCTGGAGCGCCTCGTCCGCCGGGCCCACCGCCTCCGGCCGCGCCGCGCGGAGCTCGCGCTCCCTGCGGCGCCGCTCGCCGCGGCGCGCCATCCGCGACAGGTTCCGCGCCACCGCGCCGAGCCAGCCGCGCAGATTCGGGCCCTCCGGCGGCCGTTCCATCGCGGCCAGCAGCGCCTCCTGCACGACGTCCTCCGCGGCGTCGTCGTCGCGGAGGAGCCCCTTCGCGATCGCGCGCAGGAAGGCGCGGTGCTCGAGCAGCGCCTCGGGCTCCGGCATCTCCGCCATGGCTTCTACCCCTTCCTTGCCGCCGGCGCCATCGGGGGGTTCGGACGGCGGGGCGCGCGAACGCTAGAATGCCCCCCGTGCGGAAGGCGGTCGGGCTCCTCGTCCTCGCGACGCTCGCGAGGGGGGGCGGCGATCCCGAGGCCTTCGCGAAGGGCCTCGCCGGCATCCGAGACCTCCTCGCCGACGGCAAGTGCGCGCGCGCCCAGAAGGTGCTCGACGACCTCCTCCAGGAACACGCGAAGGCGCCCTACGCGGTCGGCCGGCGCGTCGAGATCGAGGAGATGGCGAAGCAGATCGTCTTCGGGACCACGGTCGAGCCGCCCGACCCGAAGAAGCTGGTTTCCGGCAACCTCGAGCAGTACGACGCGCGGACGGGCACGCTGCGCATCCGCTACACGCCGTCCACGATGAAGGACTGGACCTTGGTGAAGCACCTGTGGGTCCACCCCGCGACCTTCAACGGCTCCCACTCGATCACGATCAAGGGGGAGGAGAACGCGAGCAGCGGGATGATCCTCGTCTGTCTCAACAACCAGGAGGGGATGATCGCCCACCTCTGCAGAGGCGCGGAGGAGCGGGCTTCGATCTCGCGCATCTATCCTGAGGGAATGGCCATGCTGGCGAGCGCGCCGTCGACCTTCGCGGAGGGCGCGAGCTACACGGCGAAGGTCTCTGTCAACCGCACGTCGGTCCAGCTCCTCTCCGGCGGCCGCGCCCTCGTGCGCGCGCCGAAGAAGGCCGACGAGTGGGGCATGCTCGCGGTCAGCGCGTTCAAGTTCGAGGAGATCCTGATCGCCGGGAAGGCGGAGCCCTCGTGGATCCAGGGGCTCGTCGACGCCGAACGCCAACGCCTCCTCGCGGAGTTCGGGAAGAGGTGGGACCCGAAGGGCCACCTGCCCCCCTGGCTCTACGGGGCGCCCGCCGCCGCGCCGGCGCTCGCGCTCGCGCGGCCGGACGCTCGCGAGTGGCCTGTTCTCCTCGATGCCGAGGCGGGTGCGATCGTCGACCGGGTCGTCGCGCTGAGCGGGAAGGGCGAGGCGGCCGCTGCGCTCCGGCTCCTCGCCGAGTCGCGGACCGAGGCCATCCCCGCCGCCTCCCTGCACTACCTCCGCGGGCTGCTTCTCGAGCAGCTGGGGCATCACGAGGAGGCGATCGCCGCGTGCCGTGCGGTGAGGGAGGCCGAGCCTGACTTCGCCCCCGTCGTCCCGATCGAGGCGAGCGCGCTCTTCGCGCTCGGCCGCGCGGAGGAGGCGATCGTCCTCTACCGCGCGTTGCTCGGGCGCTTCCCCGGAAGCCCCGAGCTGCACGCGCAGGCCGCCCTCTTCCTCGGCGCGGCCGGCAAGTGGGACGAGGCCGAGATGATGCTGCGCGGCGCCGCGCGCGCCGGCGTCACGTCCGACGAGCTCGACGTCGTGGGCCGGCAGGTGCACAAGGCGCTGCACGGCCCCGCGTGGCAGCGCCGGCACGACTACCAGACGTCGCACTATCTCGTGCTCTCCGACATGGACCCGAAGGTCTGTTTTGAGGCGTCGCAGATCCTCGAACAGGCGTATGCCGTCTTCGTCTCGCGCCTTGAGCGCGCGCCCTCGACGACGGAGCGGTTCAGGGTGTTCCTCTTCTCGGGCCAGGCCGGCTACCAGGACCACGTCAAGGACCTGTTCGGATCGACGGCGCCCCACACAGCGGGGCTCTACGCGCCGCCGCTGCGCCAGCTCTTCATCTGGAACCTCCCCGAGCGGGAGGACATGATGCGGACCGTCCGGCACGAGGGGTTCCACCAGTACCTCCACCGGATCATGGACGACCCCCCGCTCTGGTTCAACGAGGGGCTCGCGGAGTACTTCGAGGAGGCGAGGGTCGTCCGCGGCGTCTGGACGACGGGGGATCCGCGCCACGACCACCTCGCGCTGCTGGTCGCCCCCCAGCCCCTGAAGGACTTCCTGTTCCTCGACCGCGGCGCGTTCATGCGGCGCGCGTTCGTGAACTACGCGCAGGCCTGGGCGTTCATCCACTTCCTCCTCCACTCGACCCGGGAGAACCGCCAGTTGTTCGACCGCTTCTGGGACTCCTTCAAGCGGATCCCGTCGAACGCCGACGCCATCCGCGACGCGCTCGGCGATCGCCCGATCGACTCTGTCGACGGGGAGTTCCGGGTGCACGTGGAGGCTTTGCGGAGGCTCCGGTAGGCTCCGCGCCCGGGAGCCGGGGGGGGTCCGGGGGCGCGCATCGGATGACCACGCTACTTCGCGGGCTGCGGCTGGTTCTTCTCGAGCACGATCGACACGCCGTCGGCGCCCGCGGCGGCCTGGACCGTTGCGGGCTTGTACTCGTTGCCGGGGACCCAGACCTGGAGCGTCACGGTCGCGCCCGTCGGCAGGCCGCGCAGCTCGAAGCTCCCGTCGTCGCCGACCATCGCGCCCGAGATCCACTGGTTCTCGCCGAGGCGTGCGTTGACGTACACGCGCTGGCCCGCCTGCAGCGTGATCGGCCGGCCCGACGCGTCGGTCACGCGGCCGCGGATCGTCAGCGCGCGCTCGTAGCGGAGCGTCTGCGGCGGCATCCCGGTCCGGACCAGAGTCTGCGGCAGCACCTCGTCCTTCTGCTGCTGCGCCTGGAGGAGGTACTCGCCGGGGAGCAGCGACCCGAAGCGGAACTTCCCCTCGCCGTCGGTCACGGCGCTGTTCATGCTCCAGCCGCCGAGGTAGTTCCACGCCTGGCCGCCCCGCTGCTGCCAGTCCCGGATCTTGTCCTGCGTCTCCTTGCTCGTGGGCTGCACCGAGACCCAGAGCCGCGGCCCCGGCGTCCCGTCCGCCTTGAGCAGCTTGCCCTCGATCACCTCGCCCGCGGAGAGGCGGATGGTCGCCGGCGCCCCGCCCGCGACCGCGCGCTGCGACCCCGGCGTGTAGCCCGCCGCGATCGCCATCACCTCGACCTCCCCGTCGCCGACGCCCTTGATCTCGAACTCGCCGCGCCCGTTCGTCGTCGCCGACGGCGCGGACTGCTGCCCCGCCTGCTGGTAGGGCTGCCCTCCCTGCGCGGGCTTTTGCGGCTTCACCTCGAGCGGCATCGCGATCACGCCCGCGCCGGGCACGGGCCTCCCGCGCTCGTCCTCGACCTTCCCCCGGAGCCCCTTTCCTTCCGTCACGACGATCCTGAGATCCTCGGTGCCGGCCGCGACGGCCTCGACGCGCTTCTTCTCGAAGCCGGTGCCCTGGTTCCAGTACTGCTGCGTGTTGGGCTCGACCTCCACGGCGTAGGAGCCCGCGGCGATCTGCCCGATCCGGAACCGCCCGTTCGACTGCGTCTGGCCCCGCTGCGGCTGCTCGCCGCGCTCCTTCGGGATGATCACCGAGACCTGCGCGTTCGCGACGGGGCTCCCGCTCTCGGTCACGACGACGCCCGCGATCGCGAGCGCCGGCTCGATCACGATCTTCACGCCCTCCGCGCCGGCTCGCACCTCCTGGCTCTCGACCTTGCCCTCCGGGTGGTAGGCGAAGATCACGTACACGCCGTCGCCGACGCCGGAGATCTCGAAGCTCCCGTCGAAGCCGGAGTAGGTCGTCTGCGAGGCGCGCGTCTCGAGCGTCGGCTGCCCCTGCTGCTTCTGCTCCGTCTTCGGCGCGAGCGTGACCGGAGCGTTGATCGCCGGTCCGCCGCTCGCGAACTCGACGCGGCCGCGCACGAAGCCGCCCTGCGCGAGCACGAGCCGGAGGTCCGGCGACGGCATGCCCTCCTTCGGCAGGTCGAACGGGTCGCCGATCGAGACCGAGAACCCCTGCTTCACCGCGACCGCCACGAACTTCTGGCTCGCCCAGTAGTCGCCGGTCCAGTTGCCGGCGGAAGCGCTGAAGCGGCCCTGCTCGTCGGTCGTCGCGCCGCCCCACGCGCTGCCCCGCGTGTACTGCTGGAGCTGCTGCTCGAGCTGGTTCTGCGGGAGGAGATAGACGCGGGCGCGCGCCACCGGGTTGCCCTTCTCGTCCTCGACGACGCCGGTGACGCCCTGCTTCTTGGCGTCGAGGTCGACCTCCGCGATCTTGCCCGCCTCGATGCGGAACGGGTCCGACTTCGCCTGCGGGTTGTTCGACTGGAGGACGGTGTCCTCCATCGGCGGCACGTTGGTCAGCTCGAACGCGCCGAGGTCGTCCACGATGCCGTTGACCCAGTTCGTGCCGACCTGGAGGTAGACGTTCGGCCGCTGGTACGGCTCCGGTTCCCCCACGCCGAGGATCCGCCCCCGGACCCCCCCCGTGGCCAGGAGCTCGAGGCGCTGCTCGGGCACCGCGGTCTCGCCGTCCACGAAGAAGTCGATCGTGACGGGCTGGTTCCCCTGCGCGTACCGCGTCGCGAGCCGCGCGCCGTTCTCGCCCTTCGCCTCGAGCGCGTACGTTCCCTCCGTCACGAAGGCGAACTCGAAGCGGCCGGCGTCGTCCGTCCGCACGGCGTCGACGTCGGACATCCCGCGCCACTGGCGCTGCATCCGGAGCAGCGCGATGCTCGCGCCCTTCGCCGGCTCCTGCGTGTCCGCGTAGACCGCGATGCCGCGCACCGCGATGCCCTTCGGGAGCCTGATGTCGTACCGGATCTCCTTGCCGGTCTCGACGAGCGCCGTCGGGAGGTCGAACGTGTCCGGGCCCGCGACCTGGCGCCCGCACTGCGGGTGCTCGACGGCGGCGGTCTGCACGCCGCCGGGGTAGACCTCGAGCCGGTACGCGCCGTTCTCGTCCGCCTCGCCCTTCGCGACGCCGCCGATGCCGCCGCGCTCCCATGCGCTGGTCGAGACCATGACGCGCGCGCCCGCGAGGGGCGCGCCGCCGGCGTCGACGACCGTGCCGAGGATGATCCCCGCCGGCCGCAGCTCCAGGCGCACGAACTTCTGCGCGGGCACCTGGGCCCAATGGCGCGCCTCCGGGTAGCCC
>DASUGR010000016.1:0-19619 GCA_036273915.1 Planctomycetota bacterium
TCCGCGCGCACCTCTCCATGAACGGTCAACACCCGGTAGCCGTCGCGATGCTGCGCGCACACGCGCGCCGGCTCGCCGAGATCACGGTAAGGGGCATAGTGCGCCTCGAACGAGGCGGACCAGCCCAGGTCTTCGAGTGAATGCAAGGGAATGTCTCCGTGGACGGGATCGGAACCGGTCGGCGCCCGGCGTCATCCGCGAACGGAACTAGGCGGAATCAGGGGGGCGCGGGGGGCAGGGCCCGGGCGGGCTCAGCCTCGGGAGGCGGAGACGCGCGGGGCCGCGGGGGTGCTCGTCACACTGGCCATGGATGCGTCTCCTTTCTCCTCCGTCCCGGAGGTGACCCCAAGCATCCCCTGCCGTGCGCGGATGTCAAGGCCGAACCGGCAATCGTCATCCGCGACGAACACCATGAAATCTCGGAGCATGACTCCGAACCTTCATGGTCACGGCCGCGGAACGGCGGCGCGAGTCCGGGCCGGACCGTCGCCGGCTCGTGCGATCCTCCCGCCGGACGCACGCCGCCCCCGCGCGTCGGAGGTGAAAGCATGAAGCTCGTTCGGCTCGCGTGGTGTGCGGTTCTCCTCGCCGGGGTCGCGGGGGGGGAGGACCTGCTCGAGACGCTCAATGGCGCCGCGGCAAAGCTCGGCGTGGAGCTCAAGCCGGCGACGAACATCGTCCTCGGCATGGTGAAGCGGGAGGGGGCCAAGACGTGCGACCCGATCGGCGTCTTCCGCGCGTCGCTCACGAGCGGGCTCACGACGTGCGACCGGATCGACATCGAGGTGAGTGTCGCGGACGACGGCAGCGGCGTGGCGCGGATCGCCGCGTACCCGCGCGTGAAGGGCGAGCTGCTCGAGCCCCGGCGCGCGGCGGACAAGGCGGGCATCATGGCGAAGCTCGGCGAGCCGTGCGAGGCGATCGCGCCGCTTTCGTGGGTCGCGGACGCGGAGGTCTCCCTGCACGCGGCGTGTTCCGCGAAGCCCGACGAGATCGAGCGCGCGCTGCTCAAAGTGCCCGCGATCGACGCGCAGGTCGCGGACCTGCTGCCGCTGCTGAAGCCCGCGCTCACGGACGACCAGGTCAAGGAGCGGCTGAAGGCGGCGGGCGCCGAGACCGACGAAAGCAAGCGCAACTCGATCCTCCTGGAGATCTGCGCGTACCTGCCGGACGTCGAGACGGCGGCGCCGGGGCAGGCGGCGTTCCAGCCGATCACGATGAACCGCGCCGGGGTCGCGTTCGACGCGTTCCGGTTCCGCGTGCCGGGGACGGAGGGCGAGCGGCGGCTCGCGTGGGCGTTCGCGATCCCGCCCGGGGTGCTGAAGGGCTGGTTCATCGCGCCGATGGGCGGCGACGCGCAGAAGTTCGTGAAGTTCCATCGCGGCGGGCACTATGCGGGCGTGCCGGCGGAGCACGCGGCGCTGCTGCAGCGGTCGGAGACGCCGCTCAAGGCGGGCGCGGAGTACGTATTGTGGTTCGGGTTCAAGGTCGACACGCCGGTGGAGATGAAGGTCGCGCTCTCGTGCATCCCCTACGACAAGGCGGATCGCGACGCGCCGTCGGTGATCGAGAAGGCGCTGGGGCTCAAGGCGGGGTGATACGTCCGCCTCCAGTCGGTCGAGGCGTGACGGTCAGCGCGAGGGCGCCAGCTCGAGCGTCACCTCGACGACGTCGTCGGCCACGTCGACCTCCGCCGAACGGGGCTCGCAAAGGGCCGCGTACGCCGTCAGCAGGTAGCGGCCCGGCATGAGCAGGGTCGGTTCCTGCCGGCCTATGAGGCGGATCGGCGCCTGCTGTGGGGTCTTGCCATCGACCTCGCGGCAGGGAACGATGTAGACCTCGGCGGCTTCGGGAACCGTGCGCGCGAGGACTCCGCCTTTCGGCGCCTCGCAGCGGAGCCTCGTCGCGCGGCCCGCGTGGACCGAGGCGCGCGCGAACGGCACGCCGAAGGCGTAGGGGATGAAGATGTCGTACTCGCCGGCCATGAGGTACGGGACCGGCGTCATCGACCCCGGAGGCGCCCCGATCGTGTCTTCCCAGCACGATTCCAAGCTGCCGGCCGGTTTCACGTCGATCCGCAGCAGACGGTCCGCGACGAGGACGAGGTCTCCCTCGCGGTCATGCGCGATCCGGTGGAACGTCGTGCGACCAGCCTCCACGACCGACTCGCTCCGATGGTCGCCGACGACGAGGGTGTAGCGGCCGGGACGGATCATCATGCTCGCGTGCCCGTCGTCGTTCGTCCACGTGTCGATCGAGTAGCGGCCGTCGGAGATGTCGATGTGCGCGCGGAGCCCGCCGCCCTCTGCCGCTTCGACGAAGACGCTCAGCACGCCGAGGCCGCTGGGAACCGCCGCCGCGGTCCGGTGGTCGGCGGAGCGCAGGCGCGTGATCTTCCCCGCTTCGAGCCTCGCGCGGGTGCCGAGCCTCCGGCCGTCGCGATCGAGCCACCACACGTCGTACGTTCCCGGGGCGCCTCGGAAGAGCGCCTCCTCGCCTCCCCCTGTTTCGATCTCCTCCGTCTCGTACGCACCGACGATGTCCACGTTGCCGACCCAAGCCCCCGGCAGTCCGTCCAGTTCCACGAGAAGGACGCCGTCCTCGCCGGCGTCGTCGGAGAGCTCGGACGGCGGCACGACGTCGGCGGACGGGTCCGGCTCGTCGACTTCGACGAGCCGGGCCGGCTCTGCGAGCTGCGGCTTCTCGTTCTCCGCTTCGATCGGTCGCTCGGACACCGGCGCCGGCGCGGCCCTCTCTCCCCCGCGCCCCCTCACACCCGGCGCCGTGAGGCGGCCGATCGCGAAGCCGACGGTCGCAGCGAGGAGGAGCAGCGCGACAAGACGCACTACAGATCGAAACGGATCCCCTGCGCCAGCGGAAGCTCCGTCGACCGGTTGGTCGTGTTCGCCTGGCGGCCCATGTAGGAATTGAGACCGGTCCGCCAGTGGACTCCTTCCACGCCCGGCTGCGGACTGCCATGCCGCACTCGGCCTACGTAAGCCCCTGCGGCGTAGCGACTTGCGGCTCGTACGTGGCGTATGGGATATCCCCTAAAGATCGAAGCGGATGCCCTGGGCCAGCGGGAGCTCGGTCGACCAGTTGATCGTGTTCGTCTGGCGGCGCATGTAGGACTTCCACGCGTCGCTGCCGCTCTCGCGGCCGCCGCCCGTGTCCTTCTCGCCGCCGAACGCGCCGCCGATCTCCGCGCCGCTCGTCCCGAGGTTCACGTTCGCGATCCCGCAGTCGCTCCCGCCGCTCGCGAGGAACGTCTCCGCCTCGATCACGTCCCGCGTGAAGATCGCGCTCGAGAGCCCCTGCGGCACGTCGTTCTGGATCCGGATCGCCTCGTCCAGCGTCCCGTACTTGAGAAGGTAGAGGAGCGGGCCGAACGTCTCCTCCCTGAGAAGCGGGAAGTCGGGAGAAACCTCCGCGATCGCCGGCTTCATGTAGCAGCCCTTGATCCTCTCGCCGCCGCAGAGGATCCGCCCGCCCTTCGCCTTCACCACCTCGATCGCCTTCATCACGTTGTCGACCGCCGCCTCGTCGATCAGCGGGCCCACGAGCGTCTTGCCGTCCAGCGGGTCGCCGATCGGCGCCTGTTCGTATGCCTTCACCAGCCGCCGCTTCAGGTCGTCGTAGACCTTCTCGTGCACGATCACGCGGCGCGTCGTCGTGCACCGCTGCCCCGCCGTGCCCAGCGCGCCGAACGCGATCGCGCGGAGCGCCAGGTCGAGGTCCGCGTCGTCGGTCACGATCACCGCGTTGTTCCCGCCGAGCTCGAGGAGCGACCGGCCGAGACGCTCCGCGACCACCTGCCCCACGCGCCGGCCCATCCGCACGGATCCGGTCGCGCTCACGAGCGGGATCCTCCGGTCGGCCGCGATCCGCTCGCCGATCGCGGCGCCGCCGACCACCAGGCTGCTGACGCCCTCCGGGAAGCCGTTCCGCGCGAAGACCTCGTGCGCGATCCTCTGGCACGCGATCGCGGTGAGCGGCGCCTTCTCCGACGGCTTCCAGACCGTCACGTCGCCGCACACCCACGCGAGCGCGGCGTTCCAGGCCCAGACGGCGACCGGGAAGTTGAAGGCCGTGATCACGCCGACGACACCGAGCGGGTGCCACTGCTCGTACATCCGGTGGCGCGGACGCTCGCTGTGCATCGTGAGGCCGTGGAGCTGCCGCGAGAGGCCGACCGCGAAGTCGCAGATGTCGACCATCTCCTGGACCTCGCCCCGCCCCTCGCCCCGGATCTTGCCGACCTCGAGCGTCACGAGATCGCCCAACGGGTCCTTCTTCGCCCGCAGCGCGTCGCCGAACTGCCGGACGATCTCGCCCCGCTTCGGCGCCGGGAGCGCGCTCCACCGCGGGAACACCCCCCGCGCCGCCTTGAGGACCTGCTCGTACGCGTCCGGGCCCGCCTCGGTGACGCGACCGAGCGCCTCGCCGGTACCCGGCGAGTACGAGACAAATGCCGTGCCGCCCGGAGCCGAAAGGGGCTTCCCGGTCCACGCGCCGGGGTTCGCTTCGCCGAGGCCCAAGGCCGAGAGGATCTCCCGCATCGCTTAAGGATAACTCTCCCCCCAGCCCCCCACTCTTCGTCTTTGACCGCGTCCCCGCCCGCGGGTAGCGTCATGGCTTCCGTCATCATGGCCGACGCCCGCCGCGTGCCGTGGGCGCATGCGCCCAAGACCTTCCTCTTCGCGGCCGGGGTCGGTCTCATCGGCGGGCTCGTGAGCCCGGCGTTCCAGCTCGGCAGCCACCTGCTCCAGACGGTCTTCATCGGGCCCGGCGGGGTGCTCGACGCGGCGCTGGCGCTGCCGAAGGTCGCGCGCCTCTTCATCCCGGTCGGCGGCGCCATCCTGGCCGCGCTGCTCGCGTACGGCTTCTCCAAACGGCGCAAGAGCCAGGGGATGTCGGACGTGATGGAGGCGTGCACGCTCCGGAAGGCGGAGACGCTCTCGATCCGCAGCACGCTCATGCGCGCGGCGTCGTCGCTCGCGCTCATCGCGACCGGCGGCTCGGTCGGCCGCGAGGGGCCGATCGTCTACATGTCGGCGGCGTTCGGCGCGCGCTTCGCGCGCCTCGGCAAGTTCGCGGGGCCGCGGCTCGGCCTCTACGCCGGCTGCGGCGTCGCGGCCGGCATGTCGGCGGCCTACTACGCGCCGCTCGGCGCGGCGATCTTCGCGATGGAGATCGTCCTCGGCAACTTCGCGATCGAGATCATGGCGCCGGTCATGGTGGCGTCGGTGGTCTCGAGCATCTGCGCGCAGGGGATCGCGGGGCTCGTGTCCGAGGAGTGGATGCGCCCGCCGCCGCTCTACGTCCTCGAGAAGTTCCAGAAGATCCACCCGGCGGAGTACGCGGTCTACATCCTCCTCGGCGTCTCGGCGGCGTTCGGCGCCAAGCTCTTCGTCTGGATGATGCGTCAGACGGAGGGCGTCTTCGCGCGGGTGCCGCTGCCCGCGGTGGTCAAGCTCCCGATCGGCGGGCTCATCGTCGGCATCATCGGCGTCTGGCTCCCCCACGTGTGGGGCAACGGCTACGACGCGGTCAACATCGTCATCAAGGAGATGCCGGCGTTCTCGTTCGTGCTCCTGCTCTTCATCCTGAAGATCGTGGCCACGAGCGCGACCGTCGGCTCGGGCGGCTCGGGCGGCATCTTCACCCCCACCCTGTTCGTCGGCGCGGCGCTCGGGCTGATGGTCGGCACCGCGAGCCAGAAGCTGCTGCCCGAGGGCGTCGTCGAGCAGTCCTCCCCCTACGCGGTGGTGGGGATGGCGGCCGTGCTCGCGGCCACGACGCACGCGCCGATCATGGCGATCTTCATCCTCTTCGAGATGACGCGCGAGACCGGCATGGTCGTGCCGATGCTCGTCGCCGCGATCTCGGCCACGGTGGTCTCGCGCGCGATCGGCGTCGAGTCCGTCTACTTCGCGCCGCTCCGCCGCCGCGGCATCCACATCCCGGAGGGCATCGAGGAGACGGCGCTCACGACCACGCGCGTGCGCGACATCATGCGCGAGAAGGCGGCGTGGATCCGCATCACCGCGACGTTCGACATGATCGTCGGCATGGTGCAGAAGACGCGTCGGGACGCGATCTACGTCGTCGACGGCGACCTCCGGCTCGTCGGCGTGATCCGGCTGCACGACATCAAGGCCTATCTCGCGGAGCCCGAGCTGGGCGCGGCCGTCCTCGCCACCGACCTCGCGATCGTCGTGCCGCACGCGTTCCCCGACCAGACGCTCGCGGAGGTGCTCCCGCGGTTCGACGACCCGGACCTCGACGAGCTCCCGGTCGTCCACCCGATGGACGGGAAGCTCATGGGCGTGGTCGATCGCCGCGATCTCCTGACCGCGCTGTCGGTCGAGGTGCTCCAGAGCCAGCAGCTACGCGCGAAGTTCGTGGAGCACGGCGGCGCCCAGCACTACGTCGAGATCCAGCCGGGTCACGCCGTGTCGCGGATCCCGGTGCCGAAGGAGATGGTCGGCCAGACGCTCGCGGCGACCGACTTCCGCAACCGCACCGGCCTCACCGTGCTCACGGTCATCCGCCCGGAGAACGGCCGCGAGGTGCGCATCGTGCCGGCGCCGGGGACGGTGCTCGCCGAGGGCGACGCGCTGATCGTGATGGGGCCGATCGAGAAGATCCAGGGCCTCGGCGGCAGCGTGTAGCCGCCCGCGGGCGGAGGCGGGAGGGGACCCGGGGGCCGCGGCTACGACGGCGGGGCGAAGCCCATGACCTGCGTGACGAAGTCGCGCAGGATGATGCCCGTGAGCCCCCAGATCCGGTGGCTCTCGTCGAAGTCGAAGCAAGGCACCTTCCGGAACCGCGCGCGCTTGTGCGTCGTCTCCGTGTAGCCCCAGCGCGTCCCGTCGCGGAGGAGCTTGACCGGCACCTCGAAGACCTCCGCCACCTCGTCCGCCGCCGCGCGGAAGTCCGGCGTGCCCTGGAGCCGCGCGACGAACGGCGACACCAGGAACCCCGCGATCGACACCCGGTCGGGCATCCGCCCGAGGAGCGCGAGGTCCGACGGCCCTAGCCCCATCTCCTCGCACGTCTCGCGCACCGCGCACGCCGTCGCGTCCTCGCCCCCCTCGCGCGCGCCGCCCGGGAAGCAGATCTGGCCCGCGTGCCACGGGAGGTCGTCCCGCCGGCGGTTGAAGACGAGGAAGTCCTCGCCACCGCGCTCCACGAGGATCGCGAGCACCGCGGAGTCGCGCAGCCCGTCGACCGTCCGCCAATCCCCGAGCGGCAGCTCGAGCCGGCCGCGCACGGTCTCGTCGGGGATCCTCACCGCCCCCGGACCCCCTCTGCCTCCTCCGGCAGGCGCGCGCGCAGCCGCGCGAAGACCTCCGGCTGCTCCGCCGCGACGTCGTGCTCGCAGACCGGGTCCTTCGACAGGTCGAAGAGGCGGAGGATCGGCCCCGTCTCGCCGGGCACGAAGATGAGTTTCCACGGCCCCTCGCGGACGGCGAAGCACTTGGTCGCGATCACTTTGTCCTCGTACTTCGCGCGCAGCACGGGGTTGTAGTCGAAGGAGGGATCGAAGAAGGTCGCGTCGTCCATCCTCGGGAACGACTTCGGCTCCTCGCCGGGGCGCAGGTCGGGCGGCGGCGTCCGGTAGAGGAGGTAGGACGTCTCGAGCAGCGCCCACAGGTGCGGGATCTCGTCCGAGAGGTCGACGCCTTCCCAGCGCGCGGGGCGCTCGAGGCCGAGCCACTTCGCCCACGTCGGCGCGAGGTCGATCGAGCGCACGAGTTCCTCCACGCGCCGTTTCGGCACGCCGGGCCCCTTGAAGACCGCCGGCGGGTGGTTCGCGTGGTCGCCGCCGAAGAGCGTCACGCCGTGGCCGAGCGTCGTGCCGTGCTCGTAGAGGTCGTCGCCGTGGTCGCCCCAGACGCCCACGATCGTGCGCTGCGACAGCCCGAGGTCACGGAGCGCCTCGACGAGCTCGCCCACCTGCGCGTCGAACTCCTTCACGCAGCCGTCGTAGAGGTCGACGACGTGGCGCATCTCCTCCGGCGTGAGGTCGTGGTCGAAGCCCTTGTGGATCATGTCGTCCACCTTGAAGTCGATCCGGTAGCGGTTGCGACCCCGGTAGTCCGGCTCCGTGAACGCGCGGTCGTACGGGTAGGCCGCGCTGTAGGGCAGGTGGGTCGTGTTGTAGACGACGGCGAGGAAGAAGGGGCGACCGTCGCCCGCGGCGTCCTCGAGGTAGCCGCGCGCGCGGCGCGTGAGCACCGACGAGCTGCGCGTGAACGAGACGCGCCCGAGCTCGGGCACCAGCAGGCGGCCGAGCGGGTTGTCGAGGAAGCCCGCCGCGGGGATGTGGTTCGTGAACGCCGCCTCCGCGATGAGCGCGCGGTGGTTCTGCACGTCCGAGACGTCGACGTGGTCGAAGCCGGCGTCGAAGATGCGGAACGTGTTGCCGCACCAGCCGCCGATGACGGCCGTGTCGTAGCCCTTCTCGCGCAGCACGCGCGGCAGGAAGTCGACGCGCGACGCGACCTCCCGCACCTTCTCGCGCGACGGGACCATGTGACGGAGGCCGTTCACGCGCGGCTCCGTCGAGCTCAGCATGGAGATCCACGACTCGTGCGTGCTCGCGGTGGGCACGAGCAGGTTCGCGAAGTTCGTGCCCTCGGCCGCGAGCGCGTCGATGTTTCTCGAGGTCTCGCGCGGGTAGCCGTTGCAGGAAAGGTGGTCGGCGCGGAGCGAGTCGCTGACGATGAGCAGGAAGGAGGGGGGGCCGGGGGGGAGGGAGGCGTGCGCCGCCGGCCAGAGGTGGAGGCTCAGCCAGATGCCGGAGACCGCGAGCGCCGCGACCTTCGCCTTGGCGGGCACGTGCCGGCTCCAGCGCCAGAGCGAGAGAGCGGCGAACACGCCGAGCAGCGCCGCGATCATCCACGGCCGGAAGGGGTCGCGGATCCACCACGGGATGCGGTCGCGGACCGACGAGTACATCCACTGCACGGGGCCGTGGAGGAAGTGCGTGCCGTTGGTGAGCGTGTGGACGAGGACGAGGAACGCGAGGAGAAGGACCGCCGGCGCGGCCTTCCACCCCCGCACGAACGGGTGGAGCAGGAATCCCGCGAGGAGCCCGGCGAGCAGGTAGCCGATGCCGATGCGCCCGTAGACCGAGAGGATCGTCGCGCGGTGCTCCAGAAAGATCGTGCGCGCGAGGTTGTTCTCGTAGTCCATGAGGAAGCGCACGCCGATCGCGGTGACGACGCCGTAGAGCGCGAACGCGGCGGCGGACGACCACAGGAGCGTGCTGCGCAGACGAGGGGGCCGTGCGGCGGGCGCGTCCACTTCAGAAGGCCTGCTCGAGCGCCTTCTTCGCGGGCTCCACGATCTTGGCCCAGTCGGCGCCGGGCACCTTGGTGATCGTCACGAAGTTGGCGGTCGCGAAGATGCTCGACACGCCCGGGAGCCCGAAGAGCTTCTCGAAGGGCGTGCCCTTGGCCGCGGCGGCGCTGGTGACGGTCGTCGGCGTCCTGAAGGTGTGCCCCTCCAGCGTGAACTTGAAGGCGTGGGGGTTCGGGGTCGGCTGCGGGACGACGTGCGCCATGGGACCTCATAGTGTACCGGGTTCGATTCGGCAGAATAAATCGCCGGAACCCGCCTCCCATCGGACTTTCGCCGTTTTGGGTCCTCGCCGGTCAACGCGCCGCCAAGTGCGTGGCCCAGAACGCCTCCATCCGCCGGAAGAGGAGGCGCCGCTCGGCCGGGCCGCCGATGCCGTGGGCGCCCTTGGGGTAGAAGTCCGTCTCCACCGGAATGCCGGCCCTCTGGGTGGCCTCGACGAACGCGGCCGCATGGCGGAAATGGACGTTGTCGTCCACGATCCCGTGGGCGAGGAGCAGCGGCCGCTTGAGCGTGGCGGCGAAGGTGAGCGGCGACGCGCCGGCGTAGCCCTGCGGGTTGTCGGCCGGGAGCCCCAGGTACCGCTCGGTGTAGGCGGTGTCGTAGTCGCGCCAGTCGGTGACGGGCGCCACGGCGACGGCGGCGGCGAAGACCTGGGGCTCCTTCAGGAGGCACATGAGCGAGAGCGTGCCGCCGTAGGACCAGCCCCAGATGCCGATCCGCTGCGGATCGACGAAGTCCTGCCGGCCGAGCCAGCGGGCGGCGGTCGCCTGGTCGCGCACCTCGAAATCGAGGAGGTGGCCGTGGACGGACTTCAGGACCTTGTCGCCATAGCCCGCGCTGCCACGGTTGTCGACGGTCAGGATCGCGTACCCCATCTGCGCCATGCGCGCGTGCCAGAGGTAGCTGGAGCCCCCCCACCGGTCGGCGACCATCTGCGCGCCGGGTCCGCCGTAGCAGTGGACGATCGCGGGGTGCGGCCCCTTGCCGGCGGGCCGGAGGAGCATGGCGCGGAGCGGGGTCCCGTCCTCCGCCGGGATCGTGAAGAACTCGGGCGCCGGGAGGCCGGGCACGGGCGTGCCGCGCGCGATCTCTATGAGCTCCTTCCCCTCGAGGTCGATGACGGTGACGCGCGGCGGCGTGCCGGCCCGCGATGCGACCTCGACGAAGCGTGAGCAGTCGGGGCTGGGCGTGACCGAGCGCCAGCCGCCGGAGCGGAGCGTCTTCTCGCTCTCGTGGACCAGGTCGAAGGTCTTTAAGTCGGTGCCGAGTTCGCCAGTCGTGCGTGTGAACACAACGGTACGCGCGAAGGCGAGGGAGGGTTGCGCCTCAGCGCGAATGCCGATCACTCCCGCCACGTCCGAGACGATCCGGGGCGACGATTGCGGATGGGGATGCATCTCCGTCTCGGAGACATGCGCCCTGCCGAGGCAGCCGGCGTGCGCGAAGAACACGGAGTCCCCGAAGAAGTGCAGGTCCGCGGGCTCGACCCAAGCATCATCGTGGCGCCCGAGGATCTTCTTCTCCTGTGCGAACAGCGGGACCTCGGGCTCGTCGACAAGGACCGCGACGTCCCTCTGAAGCCGGTCGCTGACCTCCGCGTAGACCGTGCCGGAGGGCGTCCAGCCCGCACGCACGAGATACTCCCAGCCCGAGCCGAACCCCTCGACCTGCATCGGGACCGGCCCTCCTCCCCCGGCCCTCACCACTTTCAACTGCCAGCGGGCGTTTGGGTCCCCGGGACGCGGGTAGCGCTGCTCCACGGACGCGCCGCGCTCGCCAAGACCCGGGATCCAAAACACCGGCACCTCCGACGCGTCCGTCTCGACGTACGCGATCCGCTGCGAGTCCGGCGACCACCAGAAGCCCTCGTCGCGCCCCAGCTCCTCCGCCGCGATGAAGTCCGCGAGCCCGCACTCGACCGCGCCGCCGCCCGCCGTCGTGAGCTGCGTCTCGCTGCCGTCGCGCAGCGCGTAGAGGTTTCGCGCGCGCACGAACGCGATCGACCGCCCGTCCGGCGACCACCGCGGCGACAGCTCCGGCTCGGGCGTGCGCGTGAGCCGCGCGAGCTTCCCCTCGCGCAGCACGTGCAGGTCGCCGTCGATCACGAACAGGAACGAGTCGTCCGCGGGGTTTCGCCAGTACCGCGTGATCCCGGGGCCGTGCTCGCGCCGCCGCTCGCGCTGCGCCCGCTCCTCCGGCGAGAGCTCGGTCGCGCCGTCCGCGCGCAGCAGCACCGTGCGCTTGCCCGTCGCGATGTCGATCTCCCAGAGGTCCGAGAGGCCGTCGTCGTCGCGCGCCAGGAGGTAGGACACGCGCGCGTTGTCGCGCGAGAACGAGAAGGCGTACGGCAGCGGCCCTTCCGGCCGGCCCAGCGCGCGGTCAAGGGGGAGGGGCGCGGGGAGGGGGTCGCGGCGCGCGGCCGTCGTCGCGCACGCGGCCGCCAGGAGAAGGGCCAGCGGCCCCCGGAACCCCCTCATTTCATCTGGAGCGCGGGGAGGTAGCGGTAGAAGGTCTCGAGCGTCATCACCGCCATCGCGGTCGTATAGACGCGCCCGCCGATCGAGTCGAGGTTGCCGCAGTCCCACGACCCCTGCTCGCACTGGTCGCCCGAGACCTGCATGTTGGGGATGCCTTCCGTCAGCAGCGGCTTCGACCACGCGCGCCAGAACCTGCCGCCCATCTGGTACATCGCGAGCGAGCCGTAGTACCAGTAGTAAACCGGGTACTCGGCGCCCGTCGTGTACTTGATCGCCTTGCCGTCGTACTCGGGGATCGACTTGAGCAGCCGGTTCGCCGCCCCGATGCAGTAGGGGTGGGAACGCTTGCGCCCCATGAAGATGCGCACGATGAGGCCGATCGCGGTCATCGGCGGCCGCGTGGTCTCGCGCGCGTTGTAGCCCGTGAAGTGCTCGAACTCCTGCCCGCGGCCCACCTCGAAGAAGTAGTGCGGGTCGGTGTTGTAGAACTCCTCGTCCTGCGTGACCGGCGACGAGAACATCTCGATGAGCGAGTTGGAGCCCTCAAGTCCCATCGGGTCGACCGGGATGCCGAACTTCTTCGCGGTCGCGATGGACCACGCGTTCCAGCCGGTCACCGACGTGTCGCCGGGGAACTGCCCGCCCAGGCGGTACCGCCAGCCCGCGTCCTCGTACTGGATCCGGATGATGTGCGCGACCGAGCGGCGCGCGCGCTCGAGGTACTCCGGGTCCTGCGTGGTGCCGTACGCCTCCGCGAGCGCGATCGTCGCGATCGGCCGCGTGTAGCCGCCGATCAGGTCCTCCTGGCCGCCGAAGTCGCCGTCCGCCCACTGGCGCGCGGCCGTGTAGATCTGCGCGCGCAGCACCGTGTCTTTGTAGGGGCCCTGGCCGGGGTGGTAGCCCGCGCCGTAGAAGGCGAGGAGCGAGATGCCGGTCATCCCGATGTCCCAGCCGCCGAGCCGCGCGCCGACCTGGCACTTCTTCGAGTAGTAGAGGTGGCAGCGGTCGGTGAACTTGTCGCCGCTCCAGCCGCCGTTCGTGTCCTGGTGGCGCGCGAGCCAGTCGAGCCCGCGCTCGACCGCGGCCTCCGTCTTCTTCGAGATGCCCATCTCGCTCTTGCCCGCGAGCAGCTGCTTGCGCCACGTGTCGCGGTCGAGGAACTGCGGCTTCTTCTCGAAGACCCCCACGTTCTGCTTCATCCAGTCGCGCCAGACGCCGGGGTCGGGCACGAAGCGGTGGCCGGTCATGGACTCGAGCGCGTCGCGGACGTGCCGGATGCTCCTCTTGTTGAAGTGCTTCCGCAGCAGCTCGAGGGCGACGTCGAACCCCTCTTCCGACCGGAAGAAGCCGAGCACCTCGCACCCGAGCTCCACCGCGGAGTCCTGCGTCGCGTCGAGGAGCTTCTTCTTGAAGTCCTCCCGCGTCGCCTCGTCGGCGCACTGCCAGAAGGCGATCGCCGCCTGCTTCCGCATCGCGCTGTCCTTGGCGCGGTAGGCGATGGAGAGCAGGAAGGGCGCCGCCTCGGGCGTCTTGAGGAGGCCGAGCCCCTTCACGCAATAGCGCGGGATGTTGCCGGGGTTCTGCTCGTAGCGGGCGAGGATCTTCGCGCCGTCGGCGGGCCCGCCGATGCGGCCGAGCGCGTCCATCGCGAGGTTGGAGAGCGGGTCGGAGCGGGCCTGGAAGACGACCTGGAGAAGCGCGTCCGCCACTTCGGCGTTGTCCTTGCCGACCCGGCCGAGCGCGTCGGCTGCGGCCGCCGCCAGCTCCTCGTCCGAGGACTTGACGAGCTTCAGGAGCGGCTCGATGTGCTGCTGCGGGTCGAACGCGCACTCGCAGATCGCCTTCGCCTTCGCGTTCGCGACGTTCCCCGCCATGCGCCCCTTCGTCGCGCCGATCACGCGTCCGAGGAGGTCGGGGTCCTTGATCTGGCCGAGCGCCCACGCGCTGAAGAAGCAGTAGAAGTCCGCGTCGTCCTCGAGGCCCTTGAGGAGCAGCTCCTCGGCGTCCTTGACCTTCGCGAGGCCGCAGCAGATCGCGGCGGGGACGCGCACCTGCGTGTCGTTGGACTTGAGCGCCGACACGAGGTGGCCGTAGAGCGTCGGATCCCCCTGCTTGACGATCCCGTAGAGGGCCTCGACCCGGACGTCGGGGTCCTTGCTCGCGGCCGCCGCGGCGAGCCTCGCGCCCGTCTTCCCGTCCCGGACCTCGCCGAGGAAGCGGACGGCGTTCACGAGCGGCAGGTCGCGCAGCCTCGTGGGGCGCGCGTCGTAGGCCTTGAGCGCCCGCTCGGGATCGAGCTTCGAGGCGAGCTCGCCCGCGGCGACGGCAAACGCCGGCGCCTTGGTGGAGATCGCGGCGTCGAAGAGCGCCGGGACGATGGCGGGGTCCGCCGCCCGTTCGAGGACCTGGAGCGCCTCGAACCGCGCCTCGACCGTCGTCTTCTCGTCGAGGATCGCCGTGCGCGCGGCCGCGACCTGGTCGGCGGAGGGCTTCGGCGGCGGGGTCGCGACGTCTTCCGCGCCGGCGCCGCCGAGCGAAACGAGCAGGAGGCAGGCGATGCGCAGCCGGCGGGCCATGCCGCGATTATGCCCCACGATCGTTCACTTCCCCTGCTCTTCCTCGATCTCCTTCGGCCAATCGAGCTTGCCGTCGAACCAGGAGAGCGCCTTCGCGACCTCCTTCTCCCACCCGTGGAAGAAGGTGCCGTCGCCGGACCCGATGCGGAGAACCGTGCGGTAGCGCGCCTTGTTGAGGAGACTCTGCGCCTTCTGGAGCTGCTCCACGACGCTCACCATGTGGTCCTTCCTGTCCTTCGAGGCGATGAGGCAGAACTTCAGCGTCTTCGGCGCCTTGGGCGTGCCCGGGGGCTTCCAGAGGCAGTTGACCGCGATCACGCCCTTGAGGCCGCGGTCCTTCTCGATGGCCCACTTGATCGCCAGTTCCGCGCCGTCCGCGAGCCCGATCACCGAGACGCGCGCCTCGTCGACCGGCAGCGTCTTCTTCACGTGGTCCAAGAGGCGGTCGAGCATCGCCTCCTCCTCCGCGTCCCCCTTCCACCAGTAGCCTTCGGCCCCCACGACCTCGCGGAACGCCTGGGCGCTCACCAGGAGCGCGCCCTGCGCCTCGGCCACCGGCATGAGGAAGCTCGCGAACTGGCGGGCATCCTTCGTGCCGGCGTGGAGCGCGAGGATCAGGGGGAGCTTCGCGTCGGCCTTGGCGCTCGTCGCCCGGTAGGTGGCGTAGACGATCGTCGGGTCCTTCTTCCCGGCAGGGGGGATCTCGTGGTCCACGACCGTCCCGGCCTTGTCTTCCCCGAGGAGGAGGGGCGCGGGGAGGAGGAGGAGGAGAAGGAACGCGACGAGCCGCGGCACTACCGCAGGATAGCAGCGACTTTTCCGCTCGCGCGCGCCTCGCCTCCGTATATCCTATCGGGTCGCCCAATATGGTAGATCTTAATTACCGATAGAACCAAGGCCCGAAGAGGAGAAGTCCGATGCGCCGTTTGACCGCGTTCCTTCCGCTGGCGCTCCTCGCCGCCCTGCCCGCGCGGGCCGGCGACGACCGCCCCAACCGAACCTTCGTGTTCGTCTACGAGGCCGGCATCGCGTCGGTCCCCGACGGCAGCAAACAGGTCCGCATGTGGATCCCCGTGCCGTCCGACAACAACGACCAGAAGATCGGCGGCGTGAAGATCAAGGTCACCTCCGGCGGATCGTCGGGCGAGGCCTCGATCGCGCCCGACGGCACGGTCAAGGGCACCCTGCCCGCCAAGTGCACCGTGTCGCCCATCAAGCATGGCGTCGGCCGGTCGCTCTGCGTGGAGAGCGACGGGAAGCCCTTCAGCGTCGCCATGACCGCGACCGTCACGCGCTACGAGACCAAGGGCGGCGGCACGGCCACGCCGGACGAGCTGGCGGCGGACAAGGGCCCGGACAAGATGGTCCCGCTCGACGGCAAGGCGGCGGGCCAGGCGGGCGGAATCGCCGACGGCAAGGACGCGACCGCGACCATGCGCGCGATCTACGACCACACGCTCGCGAAAATGAAGTACGACAAGCCGGCCGGCCAGCCCTGGGGCCGCGGCGACGCGGACTGGGCGTGCGACAGCTGCTACGGCAACTGCACCGACTTCCACAGCTACATCATGGCGATCGCCCGCAAGAAGGGGATCCCGGTGCGGTTCGAGATGGGCTTCAACGTGCCCGCCGGCACGGAGGCCGAGGCGCCGGTCCCCGGCTACCACTGCTGGGCCTTCTTCTGGGACGGGTCCAAGTGGGCGCCCATCGACGCCTCCGAGGCCGACAAGAACCCGGCACGCGCGGACTACCTGTTCGGGACCCTCGACATGGACCGCGTGACCTTCACGGGCGGCCGCGACCTGATGCTCACCCCCGCGCCGGCCGCGGGTTCGTTGAATTTCTTCGTCTACCCCTACTGCGAGGTCGACGGCAAGGAGTTCAAGGACTGCACGAAGTCGTTCAAGCGGCTGCTCCCCGCCCCCGGCGGCTAGTCGCCCCCGGGCAAACGAGCGTCCCACGGGGCCCGCGGCGAAGGTCGCGGGCCCTTTTCGTTTCGATTGGAACGCCGTTCGTGAGAGCCCGGGAACGCCCCGGCCGGTGTCGACGGAAATCGTCACCGGGCGCGGCGGGACACGGCCTTCGGGCCGCGGGTACGGCATGAACGACAACTCGGTCGCGACACTTGGCGTCGAGATCAAGGGGGCACGTCGCCCCGGCTACGAGGCGATCCTCACGCCCGGCGCCCTCGACTTCGTGGCATCCCTCGCGCGGCGCTTCACCGGCCGCCGCGACGAGCTTCTCGCGCGGCGCGCCGAGAGGCAGGCGGCGATCGACGCCGGCAAGAACCCCGGCTTCCTCCCCGAGACCGCGGAGATCCGGAACGCGGCGTGGACGGTGGCCCCCGCACCCCCTCAGCTTTCCGACCGAAGGGTCGAGATCACCGGCCCGGTCGACCGCAAGATGATCATCAACGGCCTGAACTCGGGTGCGTCGGTCTACATGGCCGACTTCGAGGACTCCAACGCGCCGACGTGGGACAACTGCGTCCAGGGCCAGGTGAACCTCCGCGACGCGGTCCGCGGCACCATCCGCCACGTCTCGCCGGAGGGCAAGCGCTACGCGCTCCACGGGAAGACGGCGGCGCTCGTCGTGCGACCGCGCGGCTGGCACCTCGACGAGCGGCACGTGGAGGTCGACGGCCGCCCGGTGCCCGCGGCGCTCTTCGACTTCGGCCTCTACCTCTTCCACAACGTGGACGAGCTGCTCTCGCGGCGCGCCGGCCCCTGGTTCTACCTCCCGAAGCTCGAGAACCGCCTCGAGGCGCGGCTCTGGAACGACGTGTTCGTCTTCGCGCAGTCGGCGCTCGGGGTCGCGCGGGGCACGATCAAGGCCACGGTCCTGATCGAGCACGTGCTCGCGGCGTTCGAGATGGACGAGATCCTCTGGGAGCTCAAGGACCACGTCGTCGGCCTCAACTGCGGCCGGTGGGACTACATCTTCAGCTTCATCAAGACGTTCCGCAGCCGCCCGGAGGCCATGCTCGGCGACCGCTCGGCCGTGACGATGACCGCGCACTTCCTGCGATCGTACAGCCGGCTCCTGATCGAGACCTGCCACCGCCGCGGCGCGCACGCCATGGGCGGGATGGCCGCGCAGATCCCGATCGCGGGCGACAGCGCCGCCAACGCGCGCGCGCTCGAGAAGGTGCGGCTCGACAAGGAGCGCGAGGCGGGCGACGGCCACGACGGCACGTGGGTCGCGCACCCCGCGCTCGTGCCGCTCGCGCGCGAGATCTTCGACCGGAGCATGCCGGGGCCGAACCAGCTCGCGCGCCGCCTGCCGGACCTCCGCGTGACCGCGGACGACCTGCTCAGGGTGCCCGACGGGCGGATCACCGGCGAGGGCGTGCGGACCAACGTCGAGGTCGGCCTGCGGTACCTCGAGGCGTGGCTGCGAGGCAAGGGGTGCGTGCCGATCCGCCACCTGATGGAGGATGCGGCGACCGTCGAGATCTCGCGCGCCCAGCTCTGGCAGTGGGTCCGGCACGGCGCGAAGCTCTGCGACGGCCGGCGCATCGACCGCACGTTCGTCCGCGCGCGCATCCGCGAGGCGCTCGACGCGGCGAAGGCGGAGCTCAAGGACGCGTACGGCGACTCGCGCTTCGAGCTCGCGGCGCGGATCTTCGACGAGGTCGCCCTCGCGCCGGACTTCCCCGCCTTCCTCACCTTGCGGGCCTACGAGCACATCTGAGTTGCAGGAGAACGCGACATGACGACCAGCCTCGAGGCTCGCGCGCTGCGCGAGACGTGGAAACGGGACCCGCGGTGGCAGGGGATCGCGCGCCCCTACGGCCCGGAGGACGTCCTCCGCCTGCGCGGGTCCGTGACGGTCCAGCACACGCTGGCGACGATGGGCGCGCACCGGCTCTGGAAGGCGATGCACGAGACGCCCTACGTCGCCGCGCTCGGCGCGCTCACCGGCAACCAGGCGATGCAGCAGGCGAAGGCGGGCCTCCAGGCGATCTACCTCTCCGGGTGGCAGGTGGCGGCCGACGCCAACCTCTCGGGGCACATGTACCCCGACCAGAGCCTCTACCCGAGCAACAGCGTCCCGGCGGTCGTGAAGCGGATCAACCAGTGCCTCCAGCGCGCGGACCAGATCCACCACGCGGAGAGCGGCGCGTCGATCAACTGGTTCGTCCCGATCGTCGCGGACGCCGAGGCGGGCTTCGGCGGCCCGCTCAACGCGTTCGAGCTCATGAAAGGCATGATCGAGGCGGGGGCGGCGGGCGTCCACTTCGAGGACCAGCTCGCGTCGGAGAAGAAGTGCGGGCACCTCGGCGGGAAGGTGCTCGTCCCGACCGCGCAGTTCCTCCGGACGCTTTCCGCCGCGCGGCTCGCGGCCGACGTGCTCGACGTGCCGACGATCCTCGTCGCGCGCACCGACGCCGACGCGGCGCGGCTGCTCACGAGCGACGCGGACGAGCGCGACCGGCCCTTCCTCACGGGCGAGCGCACGCCCGAAGGCTACTTCCGCGTGAAGGCCGGCATCGACCAGGCGATCGCGCGCGGGCTTGCCTACGCGCCCTTTGCCGACCTCGTCTGGTGCGAGACCTCGCACCCGGACCTCGGCGAGGCGAGGAGGTTCGCGGAGGCGATCCGCGCGAAGCACCCCGGGAAGCTCCTCGCGTACAACTGCTCGCCGTCGTTCAACTGGAGGCGCAATCTCGACGACGTGACGATCGCGAGGTTCCAGCGGGAGCTCGGCGCGATGGGCTACAAGTTCCAGTTCATCACGCTCGCGGGATTTCACGCGCTCAACCACGGCATGTTCGAGCTCGCGCGGCAGTACCGCGAGGAGGGCATGCCGGCCTACGTCCGCCTCCAGGAGGCGGAGTTCGAGAGCGAGGCCAAGGGCTACACGGCGACGAAGCACCAGCGCGAGGTCGGCACCGGCTATTTCGACGAGGTGCTGAAGGCGATCACCGGCGGCGACGCGGAGACGGCGGCGCTCTCGGGCTCGACCGAGGAGGAGCAGTTCAAGGAGGCCGAGGCGCGCGAGCTCCTGCGGAGGAAGGCATCCTGACAGCAACCCCAAGCCCCTCGACTCCAACCCCAGATCGACTGCAAGAGGGGCATTTTCTCTTCGACGCGGGCGGCGACCTCCCCTACGAAAAGCCGCCCGCGTCTTCTTTCCCTCTTCTCGGAACGGCCTCCATCCCCGGGTCACACCGCGGCCATGGCCCAGCGGG
>DASUGR010000017.1:0-14014 GCA_036273915.1 Planctomycetota bacterium
CCCCTCCTAGCACGCCGGAGACCAGCGACCGCCGAGCTGCGCGCAGTACCCCTCGTAGTTGCGGCGCATCTCCAGGAGCGAGTCGCCGCCGAGCTTCTCGCAAAGAGCCTGCGCCAGCACGATCGCCACCGACGCCTCGCACACGATCGCCGCCGCCGGCACCGCGGTCACGTCGCTCCGCTCGAAGTGCGCGTCCTTCCGGCCGCCGGTCTTCAGGTCGACCGATTCGAGCGCGCGGCGCAGGGTGGAGAGCGGCTTCATCGCGGCACGGACGACCACCGGCTCGCCGTTGGTCATGCCGCCCTCGATCCCGCCCGCGCGGTTCGTCGGCCGCACGATCCGGCCCCCGGCCCCCTCGCGGATCCGGTCGTGCACCTGCGAGCCGCGCCGCGCGGCGGCGCCGAACCCGAGGCCGATCTCGACCCCCTTGATGGCCGGGATCCCGAGGAGCGCCGCCCCGAGGCGCGCGTCGAGGCGCTTCCCCGCCTGCGCGTTCGAGCCGAGGCCGGGCGGCACGCCGGTCGCCACGACCTCGATCACGCCGCCCAGCGTGTCGCCCGCGCGCGCGGCGGCGTCGACCGCCTTCCGTGCCTTCGCGTCGCCCTTCGGGTCGAGCGAGTGGAAGGCCGACGCGTCACGGACGGCGCGCTCCGGGGCGCCCGCCGCGAACCGCACGGGCCCGAGCCGCACGACGTGGCCCAACACCGTCACGCCGAACTCCCGGAGCAGCAGCGCGCAGAGGCCCCCCACGGCGGTCCGGACGGCGGTCTCGCGCGCGGACGAGCGCTCGAGCACGTCGCGCGCGTCGGCGCCGTGGCCGAACTTCAGGACGCCGGCGAGGTCCGCGTGACCGGGCCGCGGCCGCGTGACCGCGGGCAGCTTCGAGAGGGTGCGCGCGCGGTTCCGGACTCGCAGCGTGATGGGGTTCCCGGTGGCCCTCCCCTTCCGCACGCCCGAGAGCGTGACCGCCCGGTCGCGCTCGATCCTCTGGCGCTCCGACCGGCCGTACCCCGCCTGCCGCAGCGCGAGCATCGCGTCCAGAAACCCGCGGTCGATCCGGAGGCCGGCTGGAAGGCCGGTGACGATGGCCACGAGCCCCGCGCCGTGCGACTCCCCTGCTGTGACGTACTCGATCACGGCCGGGATTATCAGGGGGTTCCGGGGGCAGCGCTAGGCTTTGTGTGAGGAGTCGCCGTCAGGACCGAGAGCCTACAGATCGTTGATCTCGTGCGTCTCGCCGTCGTAGCTGAGGCGGCGGCGGCGGCCCTCGACGAGCGTCTCGACGTGGACCGGGCGCGACCACAGCCGGTAGAGGTGCCGGAGCGTCTCCTTCGCCTGCGCGAGGTCCAGGTCCTGGCCGTCATAGCGGTGCGACAGCACGATCTCGCCGCGGTTCTTGAAGTTGCCGTCCGTCACCTCGATGATCGGCTGGCCGCCGTTCGCGAGGCTCCGCAGCAGCTTCTCCTTCACGAGCCGCCAGTCGCGGCTCGCGATCTCCTGGCGGCCCGTCTTCGGGTTGAACTCGTACGTATAGAGCTTCTGCCGCTCGCAGAACTCGCGCGTCAGGAACTCGTCGACGAACGTGACGTCGTTGTAGATGCGCCGGACCTCGAACACCTTGTCCCGTCCCTGCTTCAGGCCGGTGTCCCACTGGCGCTTGACGTCGCGGTCGTCGCACTCCTCGAATTCCTTCCCGAACTGCCCCTTGTCCCAGCGTTCCTCGATGTCCCGGAACAGCTCGATCCCGAGCTTGTACGGGTTGATCTGCCCGGGCTGCGTCGCCATCGCGCCCGCGTGGCGCTCGGCGAAGTCGATGACCTCGCTCGGATCGAGCAGCGCCTCGGTCATCATCTTCGAGTGCCAGTAGCTGTTGTGATGGACGAGGCCCTCCGCCGCATACCGATGCGTCTCCTCGACCGTCATGTCGTAGACATCCGCCCGGCCGCGCTCGAGCGAGATCACCTCGTCGTCGAGGGGCTGCTCCTTGAACCACCTGCGCTGCTCGACGTACCTGCGGAGCGCTTCGCGCTTCCTACGGAGGCCGAAGTTCACCTCCTCGCCGAATGTACGCGCCGCCGCCCCCGTGATGTGGATGCGCCAGCACCCGTCCGCCCGCTGCCGACGCCTCGTCGCGACGACCCCGAAGTTCGCGAGGAGCACGTGGACGAGCCGCGCGAGTTGCTCGCTCTTGGTGATGAGGATCACCCCGGCAGGGCCCGCGTATCCGTCGCCGTCGAAGTACGAGCGGAGGAACGCCGAGACGACGCTCTTCGGCGAACGCAGGATGGCATCCGGCACGGTCCTGCGCTCTGCCGCGAAGCCGGTGGGCAGGCCGAGGTGGCAGACGAAGTCGATCAGATGACGCGAGTAGAGGTGCACCCGGATCCGGTTCCCCTGGCGCTGCGTCCGCGGCTCGAGTCCGAAGAGGCGCTCGGCAAGCGACGCGAATTCCGCCGCCTGCTCCTCGTCTCCGGTCGTGAGCGACACCACTCGGTTCACGGTACTGACATTGCCATCCGAGAGCAGGTACCCGAGGAACGAGCCTAGCCGTTCGTCCATCACGCGCGGCGTGCGGAGCTGCGAGCGGTCGCCGCACAGCGGTCCGTTCGCCGTCAGGTCCGCGCGGTATCGCTCGAGAAGCGGGTCGATCCGCTCCGCGCTCCGGCTCACGAAGCGGCCCTGGTCGTGGCGCAGCACGGTGGCCAGGCTCACCCCGGCCTTCTCTGCCACGGCCCCGAGCGTGAGCCGCTCGCGCGGTCGCCAATCGAGCCGGATGCGCTCCCGGGCCCAAAGATCGGTGCCGACCGCGAGCCGTACGCGATCGCCCGTCACGAGCTCGTCGAGCCGCCGCCAGCTGCCGTCCGGGAGCTGCACCCGGTGCGTCGTCGAGCCCTCCACTTCGTATCCGCGGCGCGTCGTGAGTCGCACGGTGTCGCGATCCTCGAAACGCGCCCAGTCGGTGATTCGGCGCCGGTCGGAACCATCGTGAACCTGTCCGACGGTGCGGTCCTCCGCGATCTCCCGGATCGTCAGGAGGCCGCGGTCCGTGGGCACGCGCGCGTCCCCCCGGAGGCAGGCCCACCCTTCGTTCGCGATCTTCGTCAGGCGCTGCGGCGCGAAGTAGTAGGCCTCCTCGCGGATCATCGCGAGCATGTCGCGCTGCCAGTCGCGGAGCGGCGCGTGCTCGAGCAGGAACCAGAGGAGGTCGCGCTCCGGGCGCTCGGGGAACTTCGGCGGCCGGCGGCGCGCCTCCTCGATCGCCTTCTTCTGCCCCTCGATGAAGTCCGGAGGGTTGATGAACGACTCCATGTAGGGCTTCGCCTGGAACCGGACGATCCCCTTCCCCTCCGACCCCTTCCCCTCCTCCTCGCGGGGGCGTCGCCTCGGCGGCGCGTAGGGAGCGTAGATGTCGATCAGGTTCTCGAGGCAGAGGCACGAGTCGAGGAACGCCTCCACCTCGTCGGGGCCCTCGCGCGAGACGTGCCGCTGGATCCGCGACGCGTGGCTCGCGAGCTCGTCGATCATGTGGCGGTTCGTCGGCGCGAACCAGAGGTTGTTCTTGAAGAAGTCGCAGTGCGCGTAGACGTGCGCCATCACGAGCTTCTGGTCGACGAGCGCATTCCCCTTGAGCAGGTAGGCGTAGCAGGGGTCGTTGTTGATGACGAGCTCGTAGATCTTGCTGAACCCCCAGCCGTAGCTCTTCGAGATCTGGTCGTAGACCATCCCGAACCGCCAGTGCGGATAGCGGATCGGGAAGCCGTCGTAGGCCGCGACCGTGTTCATCTGCCGCCAGTCGACGAGTTCGAAGACCGTCTCGAAGAAGTCGAGCCGGTAGGACGCCGCGACGTCGCGCACGCGCTTCTGGAGCTCGGCGAGGTCGGCCGGGAGGCTCATCGACCCGTCCCCAAGAACTGCTTGATCGAGTCCACGATCCCGTCCTTGTCCGGGACCTCGGACGTGATCACGCGCTCGTCCTCGCGGAAGGCGCTGTCGAGGTCGTTCTTGAACTGGCCGGAGCCGTAGGTGGACCGCACCTGCCCGTAGCAGAAGACGTTCACCTTGGGCAGGAGCTGCTCCCGGAGCAGCTCGAGGCAGCGCGCGGTGTCCCCGCCCGACCAGTTGTCGCCGTCGCTGAAGTGGAAGGGGTAGATGTTCCACTCCGCGGGCGGGTAGTTGCGGTCGACGATCTTGTTGCAGAGGTCGTAGGCCGACGAGATCTTCGTCCCGCCCGACTCCCGCAGGTGGAAGAACGTGTGCTCGTCCACCTCCTTCGCCTCGGCGTCGTGGACGACGTACCGCGTCTCGATGTGGCGGTACTGGCTCTTCAGCCACGTGTCGATCCAGAAAGCCTCGATCCGGACGATCTCCTTCTGCTCGTCGCCCATGCTCCCGGACACGTCCATCATGTAGACGATCACCGCGTTCGACTGCGGCTGGAGCTTCGGCTCCCAGCTCCGGTAGCGCATGTCGTCCGGGCAGGGGACGACGATGCCGCCCTTCGGCCCGAAGCGGCCCGACGCGATCTCGCGCTTGAGCGCGCGCTTGAAGGTCCGCTTCACGTGGCGAAGGGACGCGGGGCCGACGCGCCGGAGCCCCGTGTACCGGTTCACCTGGGTGGTGATCTGCCGCTTGCCCTTCGGCTGGATGTTGGGCAGCGCGAGCTCCTCGCCGAGGATCCTCGCGAGCTCATCGAGGCTCACCTCCACTTCGAGCGCGTGGTCGCCCGCCTGCTCGCCGGCCTCGCCCTTGCCGTCCGCCGGCTCGCCCGGGCCCAGCGGCTCGCCGACCTGGCCCTCGCCCTGGCCGACGCCGCCGCCCTGGTTCGAGCCGAACCGGAACCGCGGCAGGTGGATCTGCGGCATGGGGATCGACACGGTCTCCGACCCCCGCCGCGCGATGAGCGACCCGTTCGCGACGTGCTTCCGCAGGTCGCGCCGGATGGCGCCCTTCACGATCGCGCGGAAGCGCGTGTGATCGAGGTCGATCTTCTGGACCATCGCGGCCCAGTCCTTCCCTTCCGCGTGCACCATCCCTTGGCCTAGCCCTTCGACTTGACGTCGCCCCTGGCGAAGATGCTCGCCACGAAGTTCAGGGCGTCCGTCGCGCTCTCCTCGTTGTAGCCGTAGTTCTTGATGAGCCGCGCCTTGATGACGTCGATCTTCTCCTGCGTCTCGCGGTCGACGACGGAGCTGACGAGGCTCGTCAGCTTGATCGAGTCCTTCTGGTCCTCGAAGAGCTTCTTCTCGAGCGCGCGCTGGAGCCGGGGGTTCATCCGGTACTCGAACTGCTTGCCCTCGACGGCGAGCGCGCCGATGTAGTTCATGATCTCCCGGCGGAAGTCGTCCTTCGCGCTCTCGCGCACGTCGATCTTCTCCTCGATCGATCGCATGAGGCGCTCGTCGGGCTCCTCCTCCTGGTTCGTGTACACGTTGCGGACCTTCTCCTTCTGCGTGTACGCCTTGACGTTGTCGATGTAGTTGGCGCACAGGCGCTGGATCTGCACCTCGTCGGCCGCGATCGCGCGCTGCACCTCGTTCTTCACGATCTCGGCGTACTCGTCCTTCGCCACCGCCAGGAGGTCGCGGTACTGTTTGCGGATATCCTCGCTCGTAATGAGCGAGTGGTGGTCGAGGCCCTCCTCGAGCTCGTGCAGCACCATGAACGGGTTCACGCACGTCGTCGAGTAGGGCCGGACGAGCGCGTTGCTCACCTTGTCCTGGATGTAGCGCGGGCTGATGCCGTCGAGCCCCTCGCGCGCGTTCTCCTCGCGGAGCTCGCGGATGTTCTCCTCGGTGTAGCGCTCGAGCGACTTGCCGTTGTAGAGCTTCAGCTTGTCCATCAGCGAGAGGTCGCCCTTTTTGGTCGGCTTCAGCCGCGTGAGGATCGCCCACATCGAGGCGACCTCGAGTGTGTGCGGGGCGATGTGCTTGCTGACCCGGTTCTGGTTGAAGTCCTTCTCGTAGATCCGGATCTCGTTGTCGAGCCGCAGGTTGTAGGGCACGTCGATCTTCACGGTGCGGTCGCGGAACGCCTCCATGAGCTCGTTGCTCATGAGCTTCCTGTACTCCGGCTCGTTCGTGTGCCCGATGATCACCTCGTCGATGGAGGTCTGCGCGAATTTCTTCGGCTTGATGCTGTGCTCCTGCGACGCGCCGAGCAGGTCGTAGAGGAAGGCGACGTCGAGCTTCAGCACCTCGATGAACTCGATCAGCCCGCGGTTCGCGACGTTGAACTCGCCGTCGAAGTTGAAGGCGCGCGGGTCCGACTCGCTGCCGTACTCCGCGAGCTTCCTGTAGTTGACGTCGCCGGTGAGCTCCGTCGAGTCCTGGTTCTTCTCGTCCTTCGGCTGGAAGGTGCCGATGCCGATGCGGTCGCGCTCGGAGAGCACGAGGCGGCGGACGACGATGTGCTCGAGCACCTTGTCGATGTCGCCGTCGTACTTCTTCAGGAACTCGTTCATGTAGTAGCGCGAGACGGGGCTCGGCTCGCCGACGACGCGGACCTGGTACGAGCCCTTGCGCTGCGCGTTCAGCCGCGAGATGACGCGGTTGCGCGCCTCCTCGGGCAGCAACCGCAGGGGCTCGTCGTGCATGGGGTCGGGGATCGTGACCTCGGTGCCGCCCTCGTCGACCTTCCACGAGAACGTGTAGAGCGCGCCCTCGCGGGTGCGGCTGTAGTGCTCGAGGCCGCGCTTCAGGAGCCGCACGATCGTCGACTTCGAGGAGCCGACGGGGCCGTGGAGCAGCAGCACGCGGCGCTCGGTGCCGTAGCCGTAGGCCGCCGACTTGAAGTGGTCGACGAGCCCCGCGAGCGTCTTCTCGAGGCCGAAGATCGCGTCCCGCCCCTGCCCGAGCGGGTCCGAGAAGAACTTGTACCGGGTGACCTTCTCCTTGTGGACGGTCGTCTCCTCCGTCCCGAACGAGAGGATCATGTCGTAGAGCCGCTGGTGCGCGCTCCGCAGGACCTCCGGATGGCGGAGGACGACGTCGAGGTACTGCCCGAACGTCCCGGTCCAGTTCAGCTCCCGGAACTCCTCCGGGTTGCTCGCGGATCGGATGACATCGACGAGTTCAGACTTCGTGACCATGACTACTCCATCAACGGTCGAGGCCGGTGGGGCCATCCGCGGCCCCCCCGGCCTCTTCCGCCTCGCACTCCGGGAGGCCCGTTCGCCTCCCGCCCTTGAATACGCGGGCCGGGGGCATTCGGCAGCCCCGATTGACCCCCGACCAGAACACACCACCGCCAGATTGCATGCCCGGGGGTCCGACCCCCTTGGAGAAAGATCGGCCAGATGTCTCGAGGCGACGAGTGGGGGTTCCGGGGGCCCGCTCTGGCCCGCTGCGCACGCCCCGGACTACCGCGCGGGCGCCTCGACGTACCGGCCCCCGCTCCGGTCCGCGAGCGTCTTGAGGGCAGGCGTGCCCCCTTTTCCGAGGGCGATCAGGTGGACGCGGCACCGCCCCTCCGGGAGCTTCTCGAACTGGCGCTCCACCGCAGCCTGCGCCGTCGTGGCCACCGTCTCGCGCCCGTCCGTCAGCAGGAAGAGCTCCGCGCGCGCCTCCCGGTCGGCCTGAAGGGCCTCGTTGAGCATCGCGAGGCCGGTCGTGACCGCGCCGTTCACGTCCGTCTTCTCCCCGGCGGGGAGATCGTTCACCCAGCGCTCGGCCTCGGCCTTGGCGTCCGTGGTCGCTTCGACCAGCGACTTCGCCTTGGCGAAGAAGAACCGGCGCTGGTCGAAGCAGAGGATGTTGAACTGCACGTCGGAGGGGAGCGAGAAGAGCGCGCGCTTGAGCTCCTGGAAGTGCTCCGAGCGCGCCGTCTTGTGCATGCTGCTCGACATGTCCACGACGAAGATCACGCGCTTCTCGGTGACGGGGATCGTGTAGAGCGTGGGGCAGATCCCCCGCACGGGCCCCTCGTGGAGCTTGACCGTGCGCTCCTCCGCGGTCGTGCGACGCTCGCCGTCCGGCAGCGGCGCGGGCGTCTCCTTCTTGAAGTACTCGACCCACTTCTCGCGGTCCGTGCCGAGCGCCTGCCCGGTGAGGCGGAAGAGCGCCTCCGCCGCCCGCGCGACGACCGCCGGATGCTCGTCCGAGAGCGCATCGAGCAGCGGCCCCTTGGCCCGCATGCGGGCTCCGGCGAGCAGGAGATCGACCATGGCCGCGCGCACGCGCCACGACGCGTCCTCCTTCAGCGCCCGGACGATCGCATCGTAGAGCATCGGGTCGGCGTGGTCCTTGACGATCTTCCCGACGTGCGCCCGGACCTCCTCGCAGGGATCGAGCGCCGCGACGACCAGCCGGTCGAGGGAGCGGTCCGTGCGAAGCGCGAGCAGGAGGTCGCAGGCGGCCATCCGCACCTTGGGCACGTCTTCGCCCTTGAGCGCCTTCTCCACCTCGGCGGCGGCCCGGTTCCGTTCCTTCACGTCCGCGTCCCCGACCCCGGCCTTCGCCTGGTCGAGGCCCACGATCCGCGCGGCAGGCTCGTCCTCCCGGAACGCACGCTGGACCTGCTGGGCGAGGTCAGCCCTCGCCGCAGCCGCAACGAGCAGGAGGGCGGCAACGGAACGCACGGCTAGCGGGACTCTTCGATGATCTTCTTGAATTGCTCTTCGAGGCGCTCTCGCTCCCGGTCATTGGGAACGACGCGCAGGACCCGGATGGCAGCGGCCGCCGCCTTGGCCGTGTGGATCTTCTCCAGCGCGAGGAAGGCCGTGGACCACTCGCCCCGCTGGTCGCTCCGCTCGATGTAGGCCACGAGCGCCTCCACCCCGTCGTCGCGGCCCCGCTGGCCGAGCGTCCGCGCGGCCGCCGTCCGCACCCGCAGCTCGGGATCCTGGAGCCCCCGCTCCTGCGCGACCTTGGTCATCTCGTCCGTCGGCGCCGGGATGCGCGAGATGGCGCCCATGATGGCGAGCCGCCCCTCCGGGCCGAGGCCCTCGAAGTTCTTGGCCAGGAGCGCCACGGTGTCCCGGTCCCGGATCGAGTGGATCGCGTTGATCGCGCGGGACTGGTCCTCGGGCGACCCCGACTGGACGATCTCGAGGAGCATCCGCCCCGACTCCACGTCGCCGTACTTCCCGAGCCCCTGGATCGCGATGGCGCGGCTCTCGGAGTCGGTCTCGGTCCGCAGCAGGCTGCGCACGAGCTCCGCGTGCTTCGGGTCGGTGGACGCCTGGAGGATGCGGAGCAGCGAGCGCCGCTTCTGGATGTCCGCGTCGTCGAGGCCCTTCGCGACCTGGTCCATGAGGCCCGGGATGCGCCCGCGCTCCTGCAGCACGCGCTCGATCTCGGTCCGCGACGCGGGGATGAGCGGCTTGTCGAGGCGCACGAAGAGCTGCTCGAGCTCTTCCGGCCGCGCCACCTGCCCGATCGTGCGGATGATCAGCGGCTCGTCCTGCAGCCCCTCGCCGAGCATCGCGAGGAGCGACGGCGTGACGTCGGGCACGTTCATCATCCCGAGCGCGGAGTAGATCGCGCGACGCGTCGAGATGTCGTCGGGCGTATTCCGGAGCATGTTCAGGAGCGCCTGCGCGGTGTCGGTGTCGCCGTCGAGCGAGCCGATCGCGCCCGCGATGGCGTCCTTCCAGGCGGGCTGCGCCGCGCCCAGCATCTGCAGGAGACGCTCGCGGACCTGCGGGGTCACGCGGTGCCCCATCTTCCGCAGCAGGTCCTGGAGCTCCCGTGCCATCGCCATGCGCTCGTCGGGCCGGAGCTTCGGGTCGGTCATGCCCTTGACGAGCTCCTCGATCCGGCCGGCGTAGCGCTCCCGCGCCTCGATCATCTCCGGGCTGTCGAACGGCTCCCGGGCGCCGGGCAGCGCCATCTGCGGGAGCTCGCCGCGGTTCCTCGCCATCTCCGGCGTGACGTGCTGGACCCCCTTTTTCGGCCCCGCCTGCGATGTCGGTTCGGTCCGGGGATCGCCGGGGGCCTCGCGCGTCGCCCGCGTGGCGCTGCGCTCGTCGGGCTTCCCGCCGGTGAGGAAGAGAAGCCCCCCCACGGCGCCCGCGCCGAAAAGGACGAGGATCACGAGCAGCGCGTTGCGATTCATGCGGTGCGGAGGCCTTTTCCCTTGGACGACAGGAGCCGGAACTCCCGTGCGGCGGCCACGAAGGAGGCGAACAGGCGCTTGGTCGAGGCCGCCTGGCCCCCCTCGAGCACCTCCGGGTGCCACTGCACGGCGACGCAGAAGGGGTGCAGGGGATCCTCGACGGCCTCGACGAGCCCGTCCGCGGTGGTGGCGGCCACGGAGAGCCCCTCGGCGACGCGGCGGCAGGCCTGGTGGTGGTACGAGTTCACGGCGACGCGGGACTCCCCGAGGATTCCTGAAAGCCGCGTGCCGGGGCGGACATCGATCTCGTGCCAGGCGCCCTCGCGGAGCGTCTTCTGGGCATGCCCCACCCCCGATTCCGCCTGCGAGGGGATGTCCTGGAAGAGGCTGCCCCCGAGCGCGACGTTCAGGATCTGGATCCCGCGGCAGATGCCGAGGACGGGCATGCCCCGCTCGCGGGCCGCCCGGAGGAGTGCGATCTCGAACGCATCCCGCCGGTCGTCGACGAGGTCGATCTTCGGGTGCGGGGCCTCGCCGTAGTGGCGCGGGTGGACGTCGTCCCCGCCCGTCAGCAGGAGCCCGTCGACCCGCGCGATGTACTCCGGGGCCAGCGCCAGATCGTCGGAGTTCGGGAGGAGCACCGGAAGGCCGGCCGCCCACTCCACCCCCTGCGTATAGCCTCTCGGGACGGCCTCGTTGAAGCGATCCTTGGCGCCGGACCGGACGCGCCGCGTCCAGGAGGTGAGCCCGATGAGCGGGCGGGTGTCCCCGTGCATGCCCATATTGTGACCCATGATCCGAGCCTCCGCCCCCACGCGCATCGACCTCTCCGGGGGCACGATCGACATCTGGCCGCTCTGCCTCTCGCTGGAGCGCCCCGCGGTCACCGTGAACCTCGCCATCGACCTCAGGGCCGAGGCGGAGGTCGAGGAGACCGCCGACGGCCTCCTCTACGTCCGATCGGCCGACCGGGGGGAGGAGATCCGCCTCCCCCTCGAGAGGATCACGCACGAGCGGCTGGGGATCGCCACGCGCCTCGCTGCCTATTACGGCACCGGCCGCGGCCTCGCGGTCCGGCTGCTCTCGCGGGCGCCGCCCCACTCCGGCCTCGGGGGCTCGAGCGCGCTCGCGGTCGCGCTGGCCGCCGCGCTGGCGGAGCTCCGCAAACGCCCGCTCGACCTGCGCGTGGTGCAGGACCTCGAGACGACGCTCCTGAAGACGCCGACCGGCTACCAGGACTACTATCCGGCGCTCAAAGGCGGCCTCAACGCGCTCACCGCGGTCCCCGGCGGCGTCGAGGTGGAGCGGATCGAGCACGGTCCCGCGTTCCTCGCGCCGCACCTGCTGCTCGTGGACACGCGGATCGAGCACCAGAGCGGCCTCACGAACTGGGAGGCGGTGAAGCGCTTCTTCGACGGCGACCGGACGACCCGCGACGCGTTCCACACGATCGCCGCCTGCGCGGCGCGCCTGCGCGACGCGGCGCGCGCGCGCGACCTCGCGGGCGTGGCCCACGCGCTCCGCGACGAGTGGGAGGCGCGGCGCCGCCTGTCGCCGAAGGTGACCAACGAGCGGCTCGACGCGCTGGCGGGCGCGGCGAAGTCCGCGGGCGCCCTGGCGGCGAAGGTGTGCGGCGCGGGCGGCGGCGGCTGCATGGTGATCCTCGCGCCCGACGCGAGCGACCATGCGTTGCGTATAAAAATCGGGGAGGCGGGGGGGAACCCCCTTGCGTTCCACCCCGACCCCGACGGTCTCCGGCTGTCATGGTCCCGACGGAGCGCTTTGTGAACAAATCCCTGCTCGCCTCGGGCCGACGCCGGGATTTCTTCACAGGCCCTGACCGGAGAGATTCTGACTGGAGAGATACGGGAGGACGAGGAGGATCACCCGCAGCGTCAGGTTGGCGTAGAAACCCGCGACGATGTCGTCCGCCATCACCGCGATGCCCCCCGGCTTCCGCTCGATCGACCGGATCGGCCACGGCTTCAGGATGTCGAAGATGCGGAATGCGAAGAACCCGCCGAACACGCAGAGCCACGCGTACTCGCGGAGCGGCATCCCGAGCATCGTCACGAGGTAGCCGGCGACCTCGTCCCATACAAACGTACGGGGATCTTTCCCCTCCACGCGTTCCGCAAGGCTCGCGAGCGGCGTCCCGAGGAGCGTGATCGCGCACGCGAACGCGAGGATGATCTGCTGGTCGTAGCCGGGGTGCCGCGTCGCGAAGAGCGCGATCGCCACGCCCGCCACCGTCCCGAACGTCCCCGGCCCGTAGGGGATGAGGCCGAGCCCCCCCACGGTCCAGAGGATCCGCGCGGGGATCGCGAGCGCGCGCGGCACCGGCTTTCCGCGCGGGACCGGCGGCTGCGGCGGCTTCGCGCCCTCCGTCGCCCGGCGCGCGGCCTCCCGCCACCCCTTCGGCGGCAGCGGCCGGCGCGGCGGCGGTCCCTTCCTCCCCCGCGCCCCCTCCCCTCCGCCGGGGTCCACGTCAATTCAGGCCGACCACGCGGCCCGCCTCGATGTCCGCGAACCGGACCGCGACGTGGCGCGAGACGCCGGCCTCGGGCATCGTGACCCCGTAGAGCGTGTCGGCGGCCGTCATCGTCGGCCGCGCGTGGGTGATGACGAGGAACTGGGCACGCCGCGCGAACTCCTTGAGCATCTCGCACATGCGGAAGGTGTTCGCTTCGTCGAGCGCCGCGTCCACCTCGTCGAGGAGGCAGAAGGGCGGCGGCTTGATCTGGTAGACGCTGAAGAGGAGCGCGACCGTCGCCAGCGACCGCTCGCCGCCGGACAGCAGCGAGATCGTCCTCAGCTCCTTGCCCGGCGGGCGCACGCGGATCTCGATGCCCGTGCCGAGCACGTCCTCGGGGTTCTCGAGGAGGATCTCCGCCTTCCCGCCGCCGAAGAGCTTGCGGAAGGTGACCTGGAAGATCTCCTTCACCTTCTCGAATGTCTCGAGGAAGCGCTCCTTGCAGATCTCGTCGATCTTCTGGATCGTCTCGCGGAGCTGCTTCTCGGCCGCGGAGAGGTCGGCCTCCTCCCGGCGCAGGAATGCGAGCTTCTCCTCGACCAGCTTCAGCTCGTCGAGCGCCGCGTGGTTCACGTTGCCGAGCCGCTCGAGCTTCTCGCGGAGCTCCCGGATCTCCTGCTCGAGCCTCTCGGGGTCCGCGGCGGCCTCCGCGGCGCCCTGCTCGAGGTCGCCGAGCTCAAGGCCGTGGTCGCGGCGCACCTCGTCGAGCAGCGTCTCGAGACGGAGCTTCAGCTCCTGCTCGCGCATGCGGTGGCGCTCGAGCTCGCCCCGGCGCTCCTCGTGGAGGCGCTGGAGCTCGCGGAGCTGCTCGCCCCCCTGCTGGAGCCCCTGCTGCAGCTCGCTCGCGGAGACGCGGAGCGCCTCGACGTCCGCGCCGAGCCGGGCGAGCGTCTTCTCCCGCTCCTTCGCGAGGCGCCGGAGCGCCTCCGCCTCGTCGAGGCACTCCGCGCGGCGGGCGGCGCACGTGCGCGCCTCCTCGTCCTGCGCGCGCGCCTCGCGGCGCGCCGCCTCGATCGCGTCCTCGAGCGCGCGGACCCGCTGCGCCGTCGAAGCGGCCTTCTCGCGGAAGCGCGCGAGATCGACCTTCGCCTCGGTCAGCCGCGCCGCGGCCGCCTCGCGCGCCTCGGCCGCCTCCCGGTGGCGCCCCCGGAGGCCCTCGGCGCCATCCTCGAGCCGCTGCCGCGCCGCGACCGCGCCGTCGAGCGCGGTGCCGGCCGCCTCGCGGCGGGTGCGGGCGTCCGCGATCGCGAGCTCGACGTCCTCCTGCTCCGCCTCCTCGATCCCCATCTCCTGGGCGCGGGCGGCGGCGGCCTCGACGGCCTTGGCGGTCGCCTCGCTCGCCTCGCGCAGCTCCAGGCGGGCGTCCCGCAGGAGCGGCCGGAGCTCCTCGAACCTCGCCTCCCACTGCGCGCCCCGGGCCCGCGCGTC
>DASUGR010000018.1:0-21004 GCA_036273915.1 Planctomycetota bacterium
TTTTACGGAAATTCGGAAGTCCATTGCCAGCGAGGCGATGGTGAATGGCCGGGCAGGAGGATGCGTAGCTTTTCTTTACCCTTTGCGCGTCGGCGCTCCCGTGCCCAGGCTTGCAATCGGCCTTCCGGGACGTTTCGAGGATCCGGAAGGAATTCTTACGATCCCATGGCCGCGACCGCCTTCTCCGGCTCGCGGCTCGAGAGAAACACCTTCCACCTGCGTCCCTGCTCGTCGTCGAACGTGAGAAGCACGCCGCGCGGGCAGCCGAGCACGGAATAGGCACGCTCCCGCGGCTCCCAGCCGAACCGGTAGCCCCACCCCATGTAGCGGGCGACCGAGTATGCCTTGGGCTCGGCGCCCACCACGCGGTCGCGCGGCACGCGGCGCCGGATCCCGCCGAACCCGAAGCCGACGCCCTCCTTTCCGAACTCGATTTCGACGTGGCGCAGGCGCCAGATCCCGTAGGCCGCCGCCAGGAGGGGAACCGCGAGCGCCGCGATGGCCCAGCCCGGCGCGTCGCTCGTGACTAGGGCCGCGTAGCCACCGACCGGGACGAGGCCGAGCGCGAGAAGGAACCAGCCCGGCCAGGGCACGCGCTCTCGGTAAGGATCCATGGGCCCCATTGTGCATCATGTCCCCGTGCGGATGCTGCGGACGGCTGCGGCCCTCCTGTCGACCATCGCCCTCTCCCGCGCGGGGCCGCCGGCGGAGCTCCGGTGCCGCTTCGGCAGCACGCACGCGCACTGCTGGCACGCGACGGGCGGCGACGATGGCGGGTTCCGTACGGAGGTCGCGGCGGAAACGGCCAGGCGGGAGCCGAGCGACGACGCGGGCCGGCGAGCGTTCCGCCGGTCCCACCCGGAGCTCTACCGGGGAGGGACGGCCGACGACGCGTTCCGATACGCGCGCGAGAAGGGCCGCCTCGACTTCCTCGCGCTGACGATCCACACCCACATGGGATCCAAGGACGAGTACGCGGCGCTCCTCCGCGCTGCGGACGCGGCCAATGCGCGCTACGAGGGCGCGTTCTGCGCCCTCGTCGGCCAGGAATGGTCGACGATCTCCTCGGGCAACCACGTGAACATCCTCGGCGCGCGCGAGCTCTGCGACGCGCCCAACGGGCGCTACGACGCGCTCTACCGCAAGTGGCTGCCGTCCCGCGCGGGGTCGCCGGTCGTGGTGCTCAACCACCCCTTCCGCGCGGAGGGCAGGCTCGACCAGCGGCTCCTCGAGACGGAGTACGGCCTCGACGACTTCGGCGGCGACGCGGGGGCGCTTGCCCGCGCCGCGAACCCGTACGCCTTCATGATCGAGGTCATCACGGGCCCCGCGTTCGGCCGCCTCGAGACGCGCAAGCGCTGGCGCGGCAACCCCGACGGGTACTTCCGGCAGCTCAACCGGGGGCTCTTCCTGGCGCCGTGCGCGGGCTCCGACAACCACTACCAGAACTGGGGAACGTCCTCTCCGGCGCGGACCGGCGCGTGGACGAGGGACCTCTCTCCCGCGGAGGTGCTCACGGCGTTCCGGGAGCGCCGCACGTTCGCCACCGAGGACGAGAACCTCTCGCTGTGGCTAGAGGCCGAGGGCGTTCCGATGGGCGGCGTCCTCGCCACCGCGGCCACCCGCGTGCGCGTGGCGCTCACGCTCGCGGATGGGGATGAGCCCCACGCCCGCTACCAGGTGCGCTGGATGGTGGACGCGGACGGGCCGCTCGGGGACGAGGCCTCGGTGGTGCGGGAGGCGGAGGGGGGCGCGGGGGAGGTGACAGCCGATCTCGACCTCCCCCGGACCCCCACCTATCTCCTGGTCCACGTGCTCCAGATCGACGACAAGGATTCGGCATGGTCGGCGCCGGTCTGGATCGAGCGTCCGGCCGGAACCGGAGGGTAAACACGTTACCCGTCCGTAACTGCCCAGCCCGGGGAGAAATGAAAATGCGACTTGCGCGGCAAGCCGTTTCGTGGCCTATACTTAGGGCGTTGAGGGCAGCCGAAGCAGCGAGCATCCGCAATGGCGCGGCTCCGCGTGGCATGCGGTATGGTCTTTGCCCTTAGGCTGTTCGTGGAGGGAGTCCTCCCCAAGGCAAGATAGTCCCCTAGGTCCAACGGAGACGAGTCGATGAACCGAATCCTCTTCCTCGCCGTCGTACTCGGCCTCGTCAGCTACATCGCTGACACGGCCGACGCGCACGGCGGCTCGTTCCGTGGCCCCAACGGCGGCGTGCCGCCGGGGCTGCGCGAACCGAGCGATCCTGAGCCCCCGCCTCCGCCGCCGTCCGACCCCGGTGATCCGGGTGGCCCGACGACGCCGAGCGGCCCGGCGCCGGCAGGTCCCGAGACGCCGCCGGACCAGGGGCATGACACGCCGGGCGGCGACCCGACGCCCGGGCCCGTCGGTCCCACCCAGGGCCCGGCGAAGAAGGCGACGACGACGAAGACCCTCACGTTCGAGTCGTGGCGCTTCTGGTGGGGCTACAACAGCGACGACATCCTGAACCTCAAGAGCCACATCTACGCGGCTCGCACGTCGTCCTCCTCGCCGATCTTCTTCTCGTCGAAGAAGGACGAGGAGAACCGCCGCAATGCCACCCGTCCGACCGAGCACGCCGTGATGAAGACGATCATCCCGGCGCTTGTCGCGACGATCAACCGTGACGACCACGAGGACGTGCACGGCGGCGCGATCGTGGCCCTCGGCAAGATCGGGACGGCGAAGTACATCCCGACCTTCGAGGATGCGATCTGGAACCGGTTCAAGAACGAGAAGGGCAAGCCGATCAAGTTCGGCAGCCAGGCGACCGAGTCCGCCGTGCTGGCGCTCGGCCTCCTCCCGAACGTCGATGAAGCGACCCGCGACACGATCCGTCGCATCTGCTTCGCCGCGATCGACGACGACAAGCTCCGCACGCGCGAGCGGGCGTGGGCTGCCGTCTGCCTCGGCCTCCAGCGGGACGGCGGCGCGGTCCGCGGCCTCGTGGAGCGCCTCGGCAAGAGCTACTCGGACGACAACATCCCGGCGGGCCTCCTGTGCGGCCTCGGCCTCATCGGCCCGTGCGAGGAGACGAAGGCGATCCGGGTGAACCTGGAGGAGGGCCTCACGAAGGGCAACCTCTTCGGCAAGGACGCGGGCTCCGACCGCATCCGCTCCTTCATCGGCTACGCGCTGGTGAAGATCGGCGATCCGGCGGCGCTCCCGACGCTCCTCTCGGTTCTCGACTCCCGCAAGCACGGTCGCATCGTCAAGCGCAGCGCGGCGATCGCCGTCGGCGGGCTCGGCGCGCTCGAGCCCGATCCCAAGATGAAGGACGCGGCGGTGGCCGGCCTTCTCAAGTACCTCAACAACTCGGGCGGCGACGCGAGCGGCGAGAACTTCGCGATCATCGCGCTCTCGCAGATCGGCACCGAGAAGGCGCTCACGACCCTCGTCGACCTCGCCGACAACGGCCAGTACGGCCAGCGCCCGTTCGCGGCGCTCGGCATGGCCACGCGCGTGTTCTACAACGACCGCGACGCGGCCGACGGCAAGGCCGAGAAGATGGACAGCGCGCTGCGCAAGAAGATCGTCGACAAGCTCGCCAAGTGCGCCGACAAGTACAAGGACGCGGACACGAAGGCGGCCTTCATGCTCTCGCGCGGCCTCGTCCGCGACAAGGCTGCCATCGACGAGCTCGTGAGCCTCGCGTCCAGCAACGGCGATCCGACGCTCCGCGGCTTCTGCTGCGTGGCGCTCGGCCTCATGGGCGACGCGGGCCAGCCGGTCAAGGACGCGCTCAAGATCGCGCTCGGCGAGCGCAAGAGCCCGGACCTGCGCCGTGACGCGGCGACGGGTCTCGGCCTGCTTCGCGACGCGGACGTCGTGAAGGATCTGCTCGAGATGCTCAAGACGGCCCAGTCCTTCGCGGTCCAGGGCCAGCTGATCACGGCCATCGGCACGATCGGCGACCACACCGCGATCGACCCGCTCGTGGCGATTCTCGACGACCTGTCGCAGAACACCGCGACGCGCGCGATGGCGGCCGTCGGCCTCGGCATGATCGGCGACCTGCGTGAGCTCCCGCCGCTGGCGCGCCTCTCGCAGAACTACAACTACCGCGCCTCCGTCCCGGACCTGGACGAGCTGCTCTTCATCCTCTGATCGAAGCACACGAACAGTACCGGCGCCGCCCCCTCGGGCGGCGCCTTTTTTTTCCCCGCAACGAACGCGGAACCGGAGCGCACCCTTCCGGATTCGGCCGGCTGCGCGTGCCGGATGTTCGTCGGCCTCCCTCCGTGGAAGACGCCGTCGCCGCGAAGAACACGAGGAAGGCCTTCCGCGGCGCTCTCAGGCGGGCGTCGATCTTCCCCGGCTCTGGCTCGCGTGCGCCCCGGCCCCCCCGGTCGCCCCTCTGCTGTTCTGCGGCGGCTTCGAGGAGTCGTGCGAGAACAAGTGCGTCAAACACCGAGGCCGAACGAGACGGCGCGAGGCAAGGAGGGACGACGACGCGTATCCGCGGAGCGATACGCGGAGGAGGAGCGACGGCGCATCGCGTCGTCGCAGCCAGCCGAATGTAGCAGTTGTTCTCGCACGACGACCTAGTAGATTGGCGGGATGGCCGACATTTTGGGGCTGGCGCCCTACCTCCCGGCGTCGCGGCCGCGCGGCGCGGCCCGCTGGTGGGCGGCCACGGGCGCCCTCGGCCCCTCGCGGCTCGTCCTCGAGCGCCTCGCCGAGTGCGAGACGCCGCCGCCCGTGACCTCGCCGTGCGGGCTCGCCGCGCCATGCTCGCTCCCCGCGCCGTTCCTCGACTTCCTCGGGCTCCGGCGTTCGCTCGACCTCGACGGCCCGCCCGACCGGCTCTTCCGGCGAACCCGCGCCTTCGCGGCCGCGGCCACCCGCGGGCAGCGCCAGCCGCTGCGCGTCCCCCACGAGTCCATGCCGGTGCTCGACCGGCGACGGCTCCCGCTCTTCCTCGCCGCGCTCCCGCTGCTTCGGAGCGACGCCGCGCCGCACATCGTCGAGATCGACACCTCGGCGGTCCTTTCCGCGCTCGACCTCCCCCATCGCGGCCTCTCCGGCACGATGCCGGAGGCGGTCGACCGGCGCGCGCACGTGCTCGCGAGGCTCGCGGAGGGCGCGTTCGGGTTCCCGGTCGTCGCCGCGCAGCGCGACTACGCGGTCGCGTCGCTCCCCGCGCTGGCCGCGGTCGTCGCATGCGCCATGGCCGCACGCGTCGTCCGCGACGGGCTCCGTCGCCCCGCGGACGCGGAGACGTGGGTTCCGCTCCCGTAACGACGTTACGCCGTCGCCCGATCGTCTCGTCCGCCCCCCGCGCCTTCCTGCATCCCACATGCAACACTTTTGAAATCATTCGCTGGTTAGCGTATCGCACGCAATTCACTGGCAAGCACGCGGCACGGCTCGTGCGAAGGGGCAGGCGAAAGGAGTCCGCATGCGTTCCTGCCGCGATCGCCGTATCCCGTTCCTGCTCGCCGCGCTCCTGCTCGCGCCGCTGCCCCTGGCGTTCGGCCATGGAGGCGCGTTCCGCGGTCCGAACGGCGGCGTGCCGCCCGGCCTGCGTCCGCCGGGCGACCCCGAACCGCCCCCGCCTCCGCCCTCCGATCCGGGCGATCCCGGAGGTCCCTCCACGGGCGACACCCCCGACCCGGTCCCGGCCCCGCCCGACACCGGCCACGGAACGGGCGACGGCGGAACGCCTCCGCCGCCGGTCCCGCCTCAGGGCGGCAACGCGGGGCGGACCAGGACCAGGTCGCCGCTCACGTACGAGAGCTGGCGCTTCTGGTGGGCCTACAACAACGACGACATCCTGAGCCTGCGTCGTGCGGTCGAGGGCGTGGTCAGCGGGACCGGCCCGTTCGCCGGCTGGAACGATCGCGAGAACCGGCGGAACGCGCAGCGTCCCACGCAGTGGGAGGTGACCAACTCGGTCCTCCCGGCGCTCCTGCGCTGCATCAACGCACGGGACCACGAGGACGTCCACGGCGGCGCGATCCTCGCCGCCGCGAAGGTGGGAACGAGCAAGCTGATCCCGCTGTTCGAGGAGATCGTCTGGAACCGGCACACGAACGATGCCGGCGAGCGGATCGACTACGGCCCGCAGGCCCGGGAGTCGGCCGTGCTCGCGCTCGGTCTCCTGCCGAAGCTCGACGACGCGTCGATGGGCATCGCCCGGCGGATCCTGCTCGAGGCGGTCGCCGACGACCAGCTTCGGACGCGCGAGCGGACCTGGGCCGCCGTGGCGCTCGGCCTCCGTGAGGATCCGGACGCGGTGATGCCGCTCCTCGATCTCCTCTCCAAGCGCTACGCCGACGACAACGTCCCCGCCGGCATCGTCGTGGGCCTCGGGCTCATCGGCGACCCGCGCGCCCGGGCCGACCTCGAGGAGATCTTCGTCCGCGCGAGTTTCCGCGGACGCGATGTCCCGACGCGGGTCCGCCCGTTCGCAGGCTACGCGCTCGGGAAGCTGGGCGACCCCGCCGCCCTGCCGGCCGTGCTGAAGGTGCTCGGCTCGCGCCGCACGACCGCGTTCGTCGCGCGCTCCGCCGCGGTCGCGGCCGGCGCCCTCGCCGACCGTGCCGACGCCGCCGCGAAGGCGGAGGCCGCTTCGGCGATCCTGAAGGCGCTCCGCGGCTCCCTCGACGACACGACCGCGCGCAACTTCTCGCTCATCGCGCTCGGGCGGATCGGCACCGCGCCGGCGCTCCTCGCGCTGCTCGAGGAGGCGGAGAACGGCCGCCCGGAGTCGCGCACGTTCGCCGCGCTCGGCCTCTCGACACGCGTCTTCTACTCCGACCGGGAGAAGGGCGGCGAGGGAAGCGTCCCGGTGGATCCGGCGCTCCGCCGGCGCATCGTGGACAAGCTCGCGCAGATCTCGGGGCGCTTGCGGGACGCGGAGACCCGCGCGGCGTTCCTGCTCGCACGCGGGCTCGTGAAGGACAAGAGCGCGCGCGGGGAGCTGGTCGAGATCGTGAGGCGGCCCGGCGACACGACGCTCCGAGGCTTCGCGTGCGTCGCGCTCGGGCTGCTCGACGACCCGGGCGACGAGGTCAAGGACGCGCTGCGCCTCGCGCTCGCGGAGCGCACCAACGTCGACCTCCGCCGCGACGCGGCGACCGGGCTCGGGCTGCTGCGCGACGCCGGGACGGTGCCGCTCCTGCTCGAGCAGCTGGCCGCGGCGTCCTCCTTCGTCGTCCAGGGGCAGCTCGTGGCCGCGATCGGCGCGATCGGCGACCAGCGGGCGCTCTCGCCCCTGGCCACGCTCCTCGAGGACCGGCGCCAGGCGGCGCAGGTGCGCGCGCTCGCCGCGGTGGGGCTCGGGCTCATCGGCGACCTTCGGCCGCTGCCGCCGCTCGCCCGCATCTCCCGCGACTACAACTACAGGGCATCGCTGCCCGACCTGGACGAGCTGCTTTTGATCTTCTGAGCGTCCGTGAGTAGGTCCCGGCGTCCTTGCCGAGGATCAAGGGGGGGTCCGGGGGCCAGGGTTCCCCGGACCCCTCCTACTTCGCCGACCAGCGGAGCGCGGCCGCGCCGAGGTCGTCCGCGGACATCCCGAAGGCGACCGTCGGCGCGAGCTTCGGCTGCTGGCCGAGGCAGCGGTAGACGAAGAAGTCGAGGAACTGCGCGCGCCGCGCGCCCCCTTCCCCGCACAGCAGGTAGTGGGAGAGCACAACCGCCTGGCGGTCGAACACGTAGCTCGCCCAGTCGTCCCCGCGCTTCACGTCGCCCTCGTTCATCGCGTGGAGATCGCCACGGCCGTAGAGGAGCATCGGCCCCCACGGCAGCAGCTCCCGCGAGTGCTCGCGCACGAACTTCCTGGATGCCGGGGCGCCCGCGCCGAGGTCGACCGACAGGTTGTCGAGGTCGAAGTTGGCCTCCGCGATCGCGCCGAAGAGCCCGATCTCCGCCCAGTAGCCGGCGACGTCCGCATCGGCGGCGTTCGTCTGCGCGAGCGAGTAGCGCGGGTTCCGGCTCCAGAGCCAGTGGCGCGCGACCGTGTGCGCGACGGCGTAGAGCAGGTCGCTCCGTTCCTTCCCCGCGGGCACCCAGAGGATCTGCGTGAGGTCCTCCTGGCGGTCGAACCGGGCGTGGGCGAACTGGAAGTAGGGCGGAAGCGGGTTCGTGATCGGGTGCCTGAGCGACTCCTGGAAGTTGTCCTTGTTCGCGTAGAGATAGATGAGGATCGGGCCCTCGGGGCGCAGGAGCGGATGGTCGGTCCTGAAGAGCTCCCGGAGCTTCGCGCACACGATGTGGGCACGCAGCACGACCTCGCGCAGGGCCTCCATGTCGCGCAGGGGCGTCACGACGAGGACCTCCGACGAGGCGATGCCCATGAGGTCGGGCCGCCAGTAGTGCTGCGCCTTCTTGAGCTCCTGGTGGTCCTCTGGCACCAGATGGAAGCCGCGACACTCGAACGCGACGGCCCATTCGAGCCAGGTGCGGAGGTCGGGGAAGGGCTGGGTCTTGGGCACCCGCTCGGTGACCGCGGCAAGCGCCCCCGCGTGCTCGGGCTTGACGCGCAGGGCCTCGCGGAGGAGGCGCAACCCGTCGCCCTTCGCGTCCCCCTTGGCCCGCGCCACGAGCAGGTCGGGCAGCTCGTCCTCGAGGGACGCCGCCGCGCGGCGGAGCTCGGATGCCATCGCGTCGTTGCGCTTCCCCGGCCGCTTCTCCAGGTTCTCCACGCGCCGCCGCTGGATGTCCTCGTCCTTCCCCGAGAACCCCTCCGCGCGGGCGAGATCGAGCAGGCGCCGCGCCAGCTCGGGGTCTCTCGCCCTCGTGGCGTCCTTGATCATCTGGACGAGGCGGTCCCGGCGGCCCTCGGAGACCATGCGACGATAGCCGGCGAGGCGGCGCTCGAACCCGTCGCACCAGACGAGCGTCCCGTCCTGCCGCTCGATGACGAGAATCTCCCGGAGCGCCCGCGGCTCCTCCCCGAGGAGCGCCTCGCCCTTCTCGGTGTCGACCTTCACGACGCCCTTGAAGACGGGGCCGGTCTCGGGGACCGCGACATCGGCGCCCGCCACCGCGGCAAGGAGCAGCACCGCCTGGAGCCCGCGCGCGGGTACCATGGGCACCGAGGATATCGCATGGCGACGAAGGAGGGGGGCTAGTGCCTCGGCCCCGGAAAGAGCCGCGCAGGGTGCGCGCCCGGGCAGCGCAACCGCGTTCCTCCTTTGGCCCCGCGATCCCCTACCTCGCGGGCGCGGCGGTCCTCCTCGCCGTCGCGATCTTCTTCGTGGCCACGCGGAAGCCGGCTGTCGCCCCCCCCGCGCCCCCCCCGACTCCGGCGCCCGCCGCCGCGCCGGACCCCGACGAGGCCCGGCGCGCCGAGGCGCACCGCTGGTTCGTGGACACCTTCTTCGACGAGATGCGGCGCGACCGGGAGCTGCCCGGCGCGCGCGTCGACGAGCTGTTCGAGGCGGGGAGGAAGCTCGGGTACGACAAGATCCCCGGGTTCGAGTGGGAGGAGGAGCGCAGGAAGATCTACGTGCGGCTCCTCGCCCGCGAGCCGAACCACCCGGAGGCGAACCGCGCCGTCGGCCTGGTGCCGCTCGTCGACTACCCCGACTTCTTCGACACGTTCCGGAAGCTGACCGACGCGAAGGTGCTGCCGCCGGAGCTGACGAAGGTGCGGGACAAGTACGAGGACAAGGTGCGGTTCGTGCCGCAGCCGGGAGCGCCGGCGGTGCCGCCCGACGAGTTCAAGCGCGTCTCCGCGCTGCTCGACGAGTTCAAGGAGCTCAACCACCGGTACGAGACCGACCCGTCCTACAAGGCGATCGCCGAGGCGCTCGCGCGGGTGAAGATCGACCCGATCCTCGGACAGTACGACTTCGTGCACGTGGAGATGCGCCCCTTCGTGCTCTTCTACGGCTCGCGCGAGCTGAAGACGGGCGATGCCGACGTGGCCAGGAGGCTCAAGGCGCGCCTCGAGCTGTACAGGAAGCTCATCGAGGACCTGGTCGAGTTCCACCGCGAGCGGTGGATCAAGCCGCTCGGGTTGAAGGAGTTCGAGCCGGGCGAGGTCTTCTGCGTGTGGGTCTTCGGCGACCACGACAGCTGGGAGGACTACGGCCGGCAGTCCTTCACGGTCATCACGCCCGGGACGAAGGGGTACTTCAGCCACCGGGACCACTGGGCCTTCGTCTACGACGACCCGAAGGAGAGGCTCGGCGTGGACGTCGCCGTCGCGCACGAGCTGACGCACCTCCTCCAGTGGCACTATTCGAAGGACCCGGGCGGCGAGTTCCCGAACCACTTCGATCGCCTCAGCGCGGTCTGGTTCTCCGAGGGCTGGGCGGAGTACGTGGGCTGGGTGAAGCGCGAGGGCGACAAGTACGTGTTCGGCCAGGACTCGCCCCTGCGGATGGAGTGCTACCAGCTCTTCAAGAAGCTCGAGCTCCCGCTCTACCCGCTGCAGGAGTTCGTGAAGCGGGAGGACTACGCGGACTGGAACCGGGAGGTCTTCTTCACCTGGCTGCCGAGGAAGATCCGGATGCCGGACAAGCAGGAGCAGCAGGCGGTGCTCCTCTCCGCGTACTTCGGGATGCTCTACTCGCAGTCGTGGCTCTTCATGAAGTTCCTCTACGATGGCGAGGGCGGGAAGTACCGCGAGAAGACGCTCAAGTTCACGAAAGCGGCGCTGCGGGGGTTCCTCGACTACAAGGGGGAGCGCGGCTACGCGCGGGCGTACGAGGTCTTCGGCGAGATCTTCGAGCTGAAGACGAAGGGCGACTGGGACCGCTTCCAGGCGGAGTTCGACCGCTTCCTCGAGGGCAAGCTCTACTCGGTGCAACCGCTCAAGTAGGCTCTCGCCGATGCGGGCCGCTGCAGCCGACGAGCGGCGTGGCCGCCGCTCGCGCCTGAGCGGCGCGACCAAGGGGGGTTCCGGGGGCGGCGAGCGAAGCCTGATGACGCCCTTGATCCCGCGGCTGCGGCGAGTACTCTCACTCACGGAGAGGGATATTCGGCCATGGGCAAGTGGTGGTCGCTTCGCTGCCTCTGCCTCGTTCTCCTCGTCTCGTGCGGGGGAGGGGGTGGAGGCAGCAGCTACACCGGGGGCAGCATCCTCGGCCCGAGGCCGGCCGGGGCCCCCGACGTCGTGGTCCTGAGCGTGTCGGGCCACGACGGCGCGATCAGCGGGCTCCTCTGCACGTCCGATACGAACCGGTCGTACCTAGGGGACCCGGGCGACGCCATCGACGCCGTGGTCGACGCGATCCTCGACCTCGGCCTGACCGTGGAGGTCGGCAACTTCGCCGACCGGCTCCTCGCGCCCGACCTCGATCGCGACGGGCAGCCGGACAACGGGGAGCAGTACGGCTTCGCGGAGCTCCTGGCGACGATGCAGTGGGTGTTCGACGAGTGGATGGACGGCGTCGCGAACCCGACGAAGCTCGTCCTCGTGGCGCACTCGCACGGGGCGACGTGGGCGCACATGGCGACGAGCGTGATGAGCCACATCCCGGTCAGCTCTCTGGTCACGCTCGACGGCATCTGCTCGTTCTGGGAGTGCGAGCACGCGGAGGAGGTCGCGGACTGGGTGGCGGCGAACGGGCTGGTGTTCGCATGGGACATCGCCCATCCCTGCGACGCGTGGACGGTCGGCGCGGCCGTCTACAACACGAAGGACGTCGCGTTCGACAACGTCGCCGTGAACCTCGAGGTGCAGAGCGCGGATCCCTTCGTCTCGGACTGCTGCGACAACGTGCGGCTCGACGGCACTTCGGACGGCATCGCGACCTACACGTCCGGGGAGGACCACAACGGGGTCCGCGGCGCGTCGAGCGACGCGATGACGTGGGTCGGCGACTGGATCCGCATCAACGGCGTGCCGTGACCCGGGCCGGAGTTCCCGGACCGGGGACGCCGTCTCGCGCTGCGCGTCGAAGGACGGCCTTTCGGCGGTGACCGCGTCCCAGCCGTCCGGTCCGTCATGTCCTCTTCGATACTCTCCGAGGACATAGGGCATGATGGTCCATGCGTGCGTGTGGCGGCCCAGCGCCCCATGGAGGGCAACTTCCGTGGCCGCGCGCACGGAGCATCGTCCGACGAAGTCGAGCCGCGGCCGGCGCGCGCCGGACGGGTCGCGGGCCCGGCGGGGACTGCGGAGACGTGATGTCGGAGAGCGAGGGCTACGCCGCGTCGCGCAGGCGGAGCACGGGAGGGCGGTGATCGCCCGCGATGAAGCGGACGGCGAGCACGCCGCGCGTCAGGCCGCGCGGTCGTCGGCGCCGGCGGCCGTGATGGACCTCGTCCGGCGTGCGGTCCCGCACCGGCTCAGGGCGCGCGCGGAGCCGCCGCATCCTCGAGCTGCCGGGAGATCGACCGCTGTCGCTCGGGATCCTGCTCGGAAGCCAGGGCGCGTTCGAGCCACACCCTGACGGCGATGCGATCCTGCTCGTTGCCCCAGCGGACGACCGCACGTGCGGCGTGCTCCTGGACCAAGGCCTCCTCGCGCGTACGCGGTCGCCGGGGCTCGTGCGGCAGGAGGTGGAGGCACGCGCGGGCGACGCTCTCGTCGCCGCAGAGCGAGGCGAGTTGCACCGCCTCCCCGAGGGAATCCGGGGGGGCTTGGGAGCCCAGGCCGCGCGGGATCGCGCCCCGCAGGGTCGAGAGCGCGTCGGCGAAGCGCGCCGGATAACCCGGGACGAAGGCCAGCCGCTCGACCGTGGTCCTCGCGGAGCGCCAGTCGGGCGAGGGAAGCAGCAGAGCCTGTGCCTGCGCCTCGAGCGCGGCCAAGACGAGCGCGTCGGCCTCTCCCGCGGGGGCCTCGGCGGCGGCAGCGGCAGCGGCCGCGCCGTACGCCCCGAGGTGCTCGGGCGGTACGCGGCCTCGGATCTCGATGAGCATCGCCCCCCATGCCGCGACCGGCTCGTCGCGCAGGCGCTCGAGGACAAGCGCTGCGTCCCCGCCCGAGGGCGCCTCGACGCGCGGCGGGGTGGCGAGCGGGCCGGCCGCGGGCGTCCCGGGCCAAGGCTCCCCGACGATGTCGTGCGCCACCGCGCGCATCGCATGGTAGAGGGGCGCCCTGGGCCGCACCCGATCGAACTGCGGAACGTCGCGGAAGAGGTCGACAACCGTGAAGACGAGGAGCGCCCAGATCCAGAGGAGGATGAGAAGCCGCCATCCGACGCGTCGTCCGCGCATGGTCTAGCCCTCGATCGCCTCGAGGACGTCCTCGGCCGCGGCGATGAGCGCGTCGGCGTCCGCCTCGGGGATCTTGTTGCCGCGCTGGGCCTCGACGAAGTGGATGAGGGCCCCGGTCGCGCCGGCCGCCTGCGCTTCGTCCCCGGCCTCGAGCGCGGCGAGAGCGTCCGCGAGTTTCGAGAGGAGGCTGTGCGCGGTGCCCTCGTGGAGCCCGAGGCCCTGGACGACCTCGACGAGGCGCTCAAGCTGCGCCCTGGCGCTCACGTCGAGGACCCAGAGCTCGTTCCCGTGGAACCCGTCGTCCGCGACGAGGAAGAGCTTCCCGCCCGAGGAGATGCTCGGAGACGCGCCCGAGCCCTGCGTCCCCGGCCAGAGATCCTTGACCAGCATCGTGCCCGGCTCCGTGCCGTCGCTTCGCCAGAGCTCCCTGCCCGTCGCAGGCTCTCCCGCCTGGAAGAAGAGGAGCCCCTCTGCCACGGTGATGCCGACCGGGTTCGAACCGGACGGCCCCGGGTTGATGTCCTTCACGAGGACGGTTCCCGCCTCGGTCCCGTCGCTCCTCCACAGCTCGAGGCCGGTCGCCGGTTCGGTGGCGGTGAAGAAGAGACGCCCGCCGACGACGGTCGCGTTCGACGGGAGCGAGGTCGCGGGGCCGGCACTGACGTCCTTGACGAGGGAGGTGCCGGCTTCCGTCCCGTCGCTCCTCCACAGCTCGATGCCGGTCGCAGGCTCGAATGCCTGGAAGAACAGCGTCCCGTGCACGACGGCGAGGAACACCGGGCTCGAGCTGCCGGGCCCCGGGTTGATGTCCCTCACGAGGACGGTCCCCGCCTCCGTCCCGTCGGTCCTCCAGAGCTCGACGCCGGTCCCCGGCCCCGCGGCGGTGAAGAGCACCGCGCCGCCCGCGGAAATGGCGGAGAGCGGGCTCGCGTTTGCGGGCCCCGGGTTGATGTCCTTCACGAGGAAGGTGCCCGCCTCCGTGCCGTCGCTCCTCCACAGCTCCTGTCCTGTCGTCGGCTCGAAGGCCCGGAAGAAGAGCGTCCCGTCCACGACGGCGAGAGGCGTCGAACCCGAACCCTGGGTTCCCGGGTTGATGTCCTTCACGAGGAAGGTGCCCGCCTGGGTCCCGTCGCTCCTCCAAAACTCCTGGCCGGTCGCCGGCTCCACGGCGCTGAAGACGAGCGCCCCGCCGACCGCGGAGAAGGACGAGGCAAACGAGCTCGCGGGGCCCGGGTTGATGTCCTTCACGAGGAACGTCCCCGCCTCGGTGCCGTCCGTCGTCCACAACTCGAGCCCCGTCCCCGGCGCGGAGGCCTGGAAGTAGGCCCTCCCGGCGATGTCCGTGACCGTGGGAGGCGCATTCACGTTCGGCCCCGGGACGATGTCCTTGACGAGCGTCGTGCCCGCTTCCGTTCCGTCGGTCGTCCACAGCTCGTTGCCCGTCGCCGGCTCGAAGGCTCCGAAGAAGAGCCTCCCGGCCGCCGCCCGGAACTGGCGCGGCGACGAGCTTGCCAGACCCGGGTTGATGTCCCTCACACGGACCGTCCCGGCCCGCGTCCCGTCGGTCGTCCAGAGCTCGTCGTAGGTCCCGGGCTCGAACGCCCCGAAGAAGAGCGCCCCGCCGAATTCGGTGACCTCGGAGATCCGCGCGTGGCTTCCCGCCGACGGGTTGATGTCCTTGACGAGGACCGTCCCGGCGCTCGATCCGTCGCTCTTCCACAGCTCGCCGCCCCTGACCCCGTCGTCCGCGGCGAAGAGGAGCACCGCCCCGACGGCCGTGAGTGATCCAGGCGGCCCGCCGAAGGTGCCGGGGTTGACGTCCTTGACGAGCACGGTTCCCGGCCCGGTCCCATCGCTCTTCCACAGCTCGACGCCGCTCGCCTGCTCGGTCGCCGTGAGGAACAGCGTTCCGCCCACGTCCGTCAGAGCGGACGGCAGCGAATCCGAGGACCCCGGGTTGATGTCCTTCACGAGGACCGTCCCTCCCCCGGTCCCGTCGCTCTTCCACAGCTCGATCCCCGTCGCCGGCTCGAAGGCCCGGAAGAAGAGCAGGCCCCCGGACGCGGCGAGCAGTTGCGGGCTGGAGCTCGCGGGGCCCGGCACGATGTCCTTCAGGAGCGCCGTGCCTGCCTCCGTCCCGTCGCTTCTCCACAGCTCGTCGCCCGCCGCCAGCTCGGCGGCCGGGAAGTAGACCGCCCCGGCCGCGGTCGAGAGGCCCGCGGTGATCGAGATCGATCCCGCGGGCCCGGGCCGGATGTCCTTGACGAGGACCGTGCCGGCCTCGGTCCCGTCGCTCTTCCAGAGCTCGCGACCCGTCGCGGGCTCGGCGGCGGTGAAGAAGAGTGTCCCGCCGGAGGGCAGAGCCGCGAGGCCGGCCGGAGCGGAACTCCCCGGCCCCGGGACGATGTCCTTCACGAGCATGGTGCCCGCTGCGGTCCCGTCGCTTCTCCACAGCTCGGCCCCGGTGGCCGGCTCGAAGGCGGCGAAGAGGAGCACGCCATCGAGGACGCTGCGGCCGGAGATCGCCGAGCCTGCGGGCCCGGGGTTGATGTCCTTCACGAGGACGGTTCCCGCCTCGGTCCCGTCGCTCCTCCAGAGCTCGGCACCTGTCGCCGCCAACGACGCGGTGAAGTACAGGTTCCCGCCGATGACGGCAAGCGGGGAGGGGCTCGAGCTTGCGGCACCCGGGTTGATATCCTTCACCATGACCGTGCCTTCCGCGGTCCCGTCGCTCTTCCACAATTCGAAGCCGGTCGCCGGCTCGAAGGCGCTGAAGAAGAGAGTCGCTCCCGCGGCCGTCAGGCCTCCGAGGCTGGAGCTCGCGGGCCCGGGCGTGAGATCGCGGACCAGCACGGTCCCGGCCTCCGTACCGTCGCTTTTCCAAAGCTCGGTCCCCGTGGAAGGATCGAACGCGGTGAAGAAGAGGGTCCCGTTCACGTCGACGAGCCTGGAGGGGCTTGAGTGGCTGAACGCGGTGGGGTTGATGTCGATGAGGACGGGCTCCGGGTCGGCGCTGGCGGGCGCGATCGCTGCGAGGAGAACGAGGCGTGCCAAGGAACGCGACGTGCGCATGGTCATGGTTCCTCCGTCGCACCCAAGGTAGCGGAATCGCGGTGCGCGACGCTAGCCCGGACCATTCGCGAGCGCTGCCGAGGAAGGGTCTCCCCCCTGCGCAGAGTGCGTTTGTTAAGACAGAATTCACCGCAAGCGGCGTGGATGCGCAGTGCCTGCGCAGCTTCTGCGCCTTGGCGGACGGTACTCCTACCGTTCAGGTAAGCGTTCAGGGGGTAGTCCCTATCCGGAGCGTACTCCCGGCGGCCACAAGCTGGGCAAGCACCTGCGAGAGCATAGAGACGCCGCGACCAGAATCAAAGAGGTTCCGCCGGAGATGATGGATGACGTGATGAGGCAGAAGCCCCTTCGTGTGGACTCCGACGGTGCTACCGTGTGGCATGATGCCCAGCGCAACGTCACGGTCGTCAAGAATGCGTCCGGAGAAGTGATAATGGCACGACGAGGCCCTCCCGGAAAACCGAGGTAGGAGTGACCCCCATCATGACCAACGTGTCGTGGACACCCGGGAAGCTGACAATCACGTTGACCGCCGAGCCAGTCGAGCGTCTCGTCGCACTCGACCTGTGCGGCATTGACGTTGGCAGGCGCGGTGAGTTGCGAACCGTCGAGCTTCTCCTGCTCAGGCCGCGGCTTGGCAACTTCTCATTCGGGGCAGAGGAGGTGTTGGACCTGCGCAATCGATGGGGCATCGACTTGACGTACAACCGTGCCACGGATTGTGCAGTCGTGGCGGTGTCGAACGTGCCAAGTGATCATTCCGACGGATGCGACGCGAGAATCGGGCTGACTCGTGCGGGGCAGGTTGGCCGAATCGAGGTCGAGGGCAATTTCAGATCTCCGTGAGGGTACTTCCAGTGCCCACGAGGTCGCCCCACCGGTACTGGCTCCCGAGATCGCTACGGAGACTGGACGCCTCCCGCAGGAAGGAGGGAAGGTCGCGGCCCCCTTCCGATCGCGGCACGGGTGGATTTCTCGAGGAAGCCCAAGATCGATCGCCCCTGTGCTCGCAAGCTCTCAGTCACGGTCAGCATCCGCTCGGCGAAGCGCGAGCCCCAGCAGCTCGCCGACCCGAAGGAGTTCTTCCGCCAGAGGACGGCCTTCCGCACGGCGCGCTCGGCCGCGTTGTTTGTCGGCTCGATGCCCTCGACGCGCGCGAAGGTCCAGAGCGCGGAGCCGTACTCGATGAGATCCTTGACGAGCGCCCGCGCCTCGCGCACCGGATTGTTGATGTGCCGACGCAGCAGATGCCTGAGCCTGAGCCGGAGTGGCGCGAGCCGTCTTCGGAGCCCCCGGCGCGTGAGCTGGGCGTCGCGGACCCGATACCACTCCTTGAAGACCCCCTTCACGATCTTCTGCCCCGCTCCCCCGAGGCTTCTCGCCTTGCCTCCCGCCTCCTCGAGCCCCCGGAAGTTCCTCAGCACGTGCGCCCAGCACAGCTGGCGCTTCTCCGTGTCGTGCGCTCGGTAGACGGAGAAGCGGTCCGAGACGAGGATCCCCTCGAAGCCGAAGAGCAGCCTCCGGAACGCCTCGCGGTTCCGCCTCTTGTCGATCCTGAAGACCTTGAGCATCGGCGTCACCGCGGACCACAGCCAGGCGAGCCGGTTGGACTGCCGCCACGAGGTCTCGTCGCAATGGACGAAGTCGGCGCCCTGCACGGCGTCGAGCGCCTCGTCGTAGGCCGGACGGAGCGCCTTGCTGGTGCGCCGCTCCATCGCGGCGACCGTGCCGAGCGAAACCTGCGCCTTGGGACCGAAGAGCGCGACGACCACCTCGCGCGCCTCTCGCCGCGTGATCCGGCAGCGGCCGGTGAGCAGCGAGAGGATCGCTTGGAGCCGGACGCCGACGCAGCCGGCTGGCACGCCTTCGGGGAGCTTGGCGGTCGTCGTGTGGCGGCAGTCGGGACAGCACGCCTTGTGAAGGACGTACTCGATGACCTCGGCGACGACCGGCGGGATGTCCACGACCTGGTGGGCGCGGCTCTCCGCGATGATGTCCTCCGGCTCGAGACGACGGCCGCAGTTCGAGCAGCTCTTCGGGAAGACCGCGCGTTCGCGATCGACCTGCTCGGATGGGAATGGCGCGCGGGTCGCGCCGGCGTGGCCGGGCTGCGCGCCCCGCGACCGGCCGGTCGGCCGCTGGCTCCGCCGCTCGCTCCAAGGCTTGTCCGACGACGGCGGCTTCGAGGAGTTGGACGAGTCTTGGTTCAACCGGGCGGTCAGCTCGCGCACCTTGTCCCGGAGGATCTCGTTGTCCTGGCGAAGTCGCCGGTTCTCGCGGACGAGGTTGGCGCGGTACGCTTCGAGGTGGCGGACCCGGGCCTCCAGCTCGTCGATCCGCCGGAGGAGCCTTGCGACGAGAGCGTCGTCGACTGCCACAACCTAATACGTCGGCTACATTTACGACACTCTCTACCCCGTGAACGGTTACCCGTTCAGATACCGGTTCAGTGGGTTTCAGTACGGTTCACCTACACGAGCTTAGAGTGGCCAATGCGTGACCGGCGCGGCGACCGCTTGCGCGCCGCGGACCCGCCGGTTTTCGTAACTCCCGACGGGGCCTACACTAACGCTCCCGACGGAGGGGTGCCGGAGTGGTCGAACGGGCCGGTTTTGAAAGGTGGCGGGACGCGACGGGCGTGCCTCAGCGGTCGAGGCTGATCTCGGCGACAGTCAACCGGCCGACTTCGATCTCGGCTGTCAGCGTCTTGGGGCGGAGCGTCGCGTCGATCGGCTCCACGCGGACGACGTAGAGCCCGGGCGCAAGAGGCTCCATCACCTCTGCGGGACCCGCCAATCCCGGAAGCCCCCCCGTGCTCATGCTGGTCCCTCCCCCTTCGAACTTCGCGAAGTTGGCCGGGACCGTCTGTCCGTCCGGTCCGACGATCTTGCAGCCGGCGGCGACGTTCGTGCGTCCCTCCGGATCGTGCACGAGGAGACGCAACCGACCCCCGGGGTGCAGCGGCAGGCTCAGGTGCGTGGTCTCGCCCGCGCGCAGCGTGACGTCCGTCACGGCCTTGCGGTAGAAGTTGTGTTCCCTCTGGTCCATCGAGCCGGGGAAGACCTCCAGGCGGAACGTCCCCTCGTCGAGGTCCTTCACCACGATCTCGGGGTTGCGGATGCTCAGGTGGCGGTAGGCCGCCGGGTCGTCGCGGCGCCGTTCCGCGCGAAAGAGGTAGACGGTGAAGGCGGTCGGGAGCGCGGGGAGCGGTCCCAAACCCTGCGGCTCCAAGGCGATGACCAAGGTCGCCTTTGCGGGCGCCGGCACGAGGTCGATGCGGTGCGTCTCGCGGACACCAGCGGCAGGAGCGGCGATCTCCACGTCCCGCGGCTCGTAGCCCTCGGCAACCGCGCGGACGCGCAGTCGCGCCCCCGGCGCCACGATGAGTTCCGTGCGGAGGGCGGCCCCAGCCGGATAGTCGTTCTCGATCGAAACGATGCCCTCGACGACCGCTACCTCGAGCCGCGCCTCGACGGGAGGGGCGCCGCCGGGAACGAGCACGAACTCGACCGTGGCGATGGCGACATCGAAGTCCACTCCCTGCGTTGACGGCCGCACCTCCCGCGACAGACCCGGGCGAACCCTCAGATGTTCGTCAAGGTCCTCCCAGCCGCCCGACGGGAGCTCCAGCGCGTCGGGAGTGCTCCCGCCCCTCGTGACTGCGGGGTGACCGCCGTCCACGCCGAGGAGGGCCACCTCGTACGGGCCCCACCCCAGTCCAGAGACCCGGTAGCGGCCATCGTCGTCCGTGAGTCCGGTCACAAAGCGCCACTCTGCGCGGCCCTCGCACCACGCGATCTCAAGGTCCCTTCTGGGGATCCTGAGCCTCAGCGTCCCCGGCGAGCGAAGAACGGCCCCCACCTTGGCCTTGGCGGCGGGCGCGCCGCCGGTGACGGTCACGCGGCCATCGACCTGCTCTCCCGCTTCCAGTTGGAGGGCCGGCACGTCGGCGATGGTGCCGCCTCGCGCCTCGACGGAGCAGTTGGCGGGCCGCGCTCCCGGGCTCATGGCGACGACCACGTAGTCGCCGTCCTCGCCGACCTGGAGTTCGAAACGACCCTTGGCGTCGCACTCGGTTGCGTCGACCGCCGTCTTCGCGGGCGTTCCGTTGCGCGACGGGAATGCGGCCATCGTCGCTGCGTGGACAGGCGCGCCGTGCGCGTCGACGACCCGACCCGAGAGCGTGGCGGCGCGCACGAGCGTTAGTTCGACCGGCGGGACCCTGGGCTCTCGGGTGCGCGCATCGAGAAGGACGACGGTACGCGCCTCCCCGGGCACGTGACCGGCGCATCGCGCGCTCACGAAGATCGCCAAGGGAGCGCTCTCCAGGTCCACCGCGGGGATCTCGAACGGCACTCCCGTGGGGACCGTCGCCCGAGCGATCAGGTCGCCGGGCGTCTCCCGTGAGGTCTCTGGGCGAATCTCGATCAGCGCCTCGTTGGCCGCGGCGTGGACGATCCCCCCGACGACGAGCTTGGCCGACGCCTCCCTCGCATCGATGCCGGGGGGCGATGGTGCCTGCGGCGCTTCGGGGGCCTCGCTCCCGTTGGGAGGCGCCGCGACAGCGAGGTGCTCCGACCCGACGGCACGCGACGGCTCCCGGAACGGGCGCGACGAGATGAGGTAGAGCGCGGCGCCGAGAAGGACGACGCCGAGGGCCAAGATCGCCTTTGCTTTCACGAGTGTCGCTCCTCCCGCGATGAGCGCGGTCCCCGGTCCCATTCGCCTCGGCAGTGCCGCGACGGGCGCGAGCGCGAGGAAAAGGGCGTGGCGGTCCCGCCCGAAC
>DASUGR010000019.1:0-5332 GCA_036273915.1 Planctomycetota bacterium
GCGACGCTCGCCGCGCACGTCCACATCTACGAGTCGCTCGCGCGGAGGCTGCTCGACGAGGGCGACGCGCGCGGCGCGTTCGTCGTGCTCGACGCGCTCCGCGCGCGCACGCTCAAGGAGGAGCTGCAGCGCGAGTCCCCGGGCGCCGCGGATTCGCCGCGGGTCGCCGAGCTGCGCAAGAGGCTCGAGGCGCTCTGGCGCTCGCTCGAGCGGCGGGAGGAGGGCGGCGAGGATCTGCGCCGCGCGGAACACGCGCTCCTCGGCGACGTCGCGCGGTGCGAGCGCGACCTCGTGCGCGCGCTCGAGGAGGCGGAGACGCCGCTCCGGGCGACCAACGGCGCCGCGACGCTGCCGGAGGATCCTTGCCTCGCGTGGTCGGTCGTGCGCGGCGAGGTCGTCGGGTTCCTCTCCGAGAAGGGCCGCGTGTCGTCGTGGCCGTGCGGCCCGCTCGCGCCGCTCCGCGAGGACCTCGACCGCTTCCGCTTCCAGGTCACGCGCCGGCTGCACGGCGGCGACGATCCGGCGCCCGCGCTCGCGGCGCTCGAACGCCTCGGCCGCGCCCTCCTCCCCCCGGAGCCCCCCTCCTCCACGCGCCTGTGCGCGATCCTCCCGCCGGAGATCGGCGCCCTCCCGGTCGAGGCGCTCCTGCCGGAGTACACGGTCTCCTACGCCGCGTGCGCGTCGCTCGCCGGGAGGCCCAAGGGGGTCCGGGGGCAGGCGCTCGCGATCGGCCTCGACGCGGCGCGGCTGCCCGAGGTCGGGCGCGAGGTCGCTCTCGTGCCGCGTGCGGAGGTGATCGTCGACGCGACGCGCGCCGAGATCCTCGATAAGGTGCGCGGGAAGGCGCTCGTCCACATCGCGGGGCACGCGGAGGCGCGCGAGGACCTTCCGCTCATGAGCGCGCTGCGCGTGGCGGACGGCTGGATCACCGCCGCGGACTTCGCGGGACGCCGCTCCCGGGCGCTCTTCGTGCTGAGCGCGTGCCGGACCGGGGATCCTTCCCTCCTCTATCGGGGGGAGATGCTGGGTGGATTTCCCCGCTCGCTCCTTGCCGCGGGGTGCTCGGGTGTCATTGCGAGCCGCTGGGAGGTGCGGGACGCCGTCGCGGCTTCGTGGATGGGGTACTTTTACGAGGAGGTTCTGCGGTCGCCTGCCGACGTGGCGGCCGCCGCCGCGGCGCGTCGCGTGCGGGAGCGATTTCCGCATCCGGCCGACTGGGCTGCGTTCCTATACCTGAGGGGTTCCACATCATGAGATTCGCGCTGCTTCTGGTCTCCCTCGTGTGCGCGTGCGGCGGGGGCGGCAGCTCCCCGCCCGCGCTGGCGGGCGAGCCCTTCCAGGTGATGGTGATCCTCGAGGAGGCGGACGAGGGCGAGGCGGAGGACATCCGCAAGGAGATCGGCGGCGTCACGGTCGAGCAGCTCGGCTCGTCGGCGATCTTCCTGCTGACGCTCGACGGAACCGTGCCCCTGAGCGAGGTGCTGCACGATCTCGACGACGACGCGCGCGTCCTCGTGAGCGAGCCCGACTACACGGCGGAGTCGCCCGAGGGCGATCCGGCCGACGTGCCCGTGCTCGGCGGCGACGTCGTCGCGTCGATCCCCGTGCAGCCGGAGCTCGTGGCGCTCGCGCTGCAGGGGGCGCAGGCGGTCTCGACCGGGGCGGGCGTCGTCGTGGGGGTCGTCGACACCGGCATCGACCCCGCGCACCCGGCGCTCGCGGGACACGTCCTGCCCAATGGCTTCGACTTCATCGGCCAGGACTTCGATCCGCGCGACGTCCGCAACCTCCGCGACGACGACGGCGACGGCGTCATCGACGAGCAGTACGGCCACGGGACGTTCGTGGCGTCGCTCGTGCTCGCGGTCGCACCGGACGCCATGATCCTCCCCGTGCGCGTGCTCGACGCGGAGGGGTTCGGGACCTCGTCCACGGTCGCGGCGGGGATCATCTGGGCGGTCGACGCGGGCGCGGACGTGATCAACCTGTCGGCGGACCTGCCGGACGCGCCGGAGATGATCCGCGAGGCGATCCGCTACGCGCGCGACCGCGGCGCGCTGGTCGTCGCGGCCGCGGGCAACGTGGGTGGCACCGACATCGCGTTCCCGGCACGGTCCTCGGACGTGCTCGGGGTCACGGCGGTCGACGGCACGCTCCGGAAGCCCGCCTTCGCGAGCTCGGGCAGCGCGGTGTCGCTGGTCGCGCCGGGCGTGTCCGTCCTCGGGGCGATGCCGTTCGACCTCTCTCCCTCGGGCACGGCGCGCTGGAGCGGGACGAGCTTCGCGACGCCGATCGTGGCCGGCGCGGCGGCCCTCGTGCGCGCCGCGTCGCCTGGACTCTCGCCCTCGGCAGTGCGGCAGCGGCTCATGGACACGGCGATGAGCGTCGACGCGATGAACCCGGCGTTCGCGGGCCAGCTCGGCAAGGGCCTCATCCAGCCCCTCGCGGCGCTCCAGTAAGGAGTCGTGCGAGAACAAGTGCGTCAAACACCGAGGCCGGGCGAGACGGCGCGAGGCAAGAGGCGGCGACGACGCGTATCCGCGGAGCGATACGCGGAGGAGGAGCGAACGAGCATCGCGTCGTCGCAGCCGGCCGAATGCAGCAGTTGTTCTTGCACGGCGACGAACGGGCGCGCCGTGGCGACGCCTACTCCTCGCGGAGCTTCCTGAGCGTCTCGGTCGTCGAGTAGCCGTCGAGCAGCGGCACCAGCTCCACGCGACCGCCGTAGCCCTCGACCAGCTCGCGGCCGACGACGCCCTTGTCCTTCCAGTCCTCGCCCTTCACCAGCACGTCCGGGCGCACCCGCTCGAGGACCTCCGCCGGCGTGTCCTCGCCGAACGCGACCACGTAGTCGACCGACGCGAGGCCGCCGAGCACCGCCGCGCGCGCCGGGAGCGGGTTCACCGGACGGCCCGCGCCCTTCAGCCGCCGCACGGACGCGTCGTCGTTGACGCCGACGACCAGGAGGTCGCCGAACGCGCGCGCCTGCCGCAGGAGGTCGACGTGGCCCGCGTGCAGGACGTCGAAGCAGCCGTTCGTGAACACGATCTTCCGCCCCGCGCGGCGCGCGCCGTCGAGGAGGCGCTGGAGGAGCGCCTGGTCGACGAGCTTCGCCTCGCCGCCCGTGCCGGCCGCGATCCGCGCCGCGATCTCGTCCCAGCCGACGGTGACGACGCCGAAGTGCTCGACCGCGATGCCGCCCGCGACGTTCGCGAGGAAGGCGGCGGTCATCGGCGAGAGCCCGCCGGCGAGGCAGTACCCGAGCACCGCGATCACGTTGTCGCCCGCGCCGGTCACGTCGTAGACCTCGCGGGGGTCGGTGCGGATCGCCGCGCCGTCGCCGCCCCGCTCGAGCACGAAGATGCCGTCCCGGTCGAGCGTCACGAACACGGTCTCGAGGTCGAGCCGCTCCAGCAGCTCGCGCGCCGCGGCCTTGGCGTCGGCGGGGCCGGCGATCGTCCGCCCCGTCGCGGCCCCCGCTTCGGCGCGGTTGGGCGTGATCGCGGACGCGCCGCGGTAGCGCGCGAAGTCCTTGCCTTTCGGGTCGACGATCGTCTTCACGCCGGCGTGCCGCGCCGCCTCGATCATCGCGCCGCACCGCGCGAGCGTCCCCTTGTCGTAGTCCGAGAGCACCATCACGTCGACGTCGGCGAGCGCCGCGCGCACGGCGTCCATGAGGCTCGCGAGGGCCTCCGCCCCCCCGGCCCCCCTCGCTTCCCGGTCGACACGGAGGATCTGCTGCCGCGCGTGCTGGGAGGCCGCGACGAAGCGCGTCTTCAACGTGGTCGGCCTTCCCGCCTCCGCCACGAGCCCCTCGTCCGGGATCCGCGCCGCGCGCAGCAGCTCGCGGAGCCGCCCGGCCTCCGCGTCGTCGCCGACGAGCCCCGCGAGCCGGACGCGCGCGCCGAGCCGCGCGAGGTTCGCCGCGACCGCGGTCATCCCGCCGAGGCACTCGTATTCGCGGTCGTGCCGGAGCACTTGGATCGGCGCCTCGGGCGAGATGCGGTCGACGGTGCCCGAGACGTACCGGTCGAGGATCGGGTCCCCGACGACAAGGACGGAGGGCTCCTGCAGCTCCTCGATCGCGCGGAGGAGGTCGGTCGACATGCCGGCAGTGTACGCGGGGCCCCCCGGCGCCTCGCCATCGATCCCCCCGGGGCGGGGCATCGTCCGCGCCCCCTCCCGCAGCGCCCCGGTACGGGACACGCACGCGTATCCGGGTGGCGGCAGCCCCCCTCCTTGGGTCGAAACGAGTTCTAGGCTTCCTTCGGAGGACGGCAAGGTTGGGTTCCCGGCATCCGGGAGGGGGGTTCGCGTGACCGTCGCGGCCGTCCTCCTCGGCATCCTACTCGTGGCGCTCGGCGTCTGGCAGCGGCGGATCGACCGCCGCGAGCGCGCCCGCGTCGTCTCCGCGATCGAGGAGGCGAAGTCCCTGGGCGCGGACCGGCCGATCGGCCAGTACCCGCACATCGACCCGCTCCGCTGCATCGGCTGCGCGAGCTGCACGCGCGCGTGCCCCGAGGACGGCGTCATCGGGATGGTCAAGGGGGTCGCGCACGTCGTCCAGGCGGCGAAATGCATCGGCCACGGCCTCTGCGCGGAGGCGTGCCCGGTCGGCGCGATCGTGGTCGGCCTCGGCGACCTCTCGGCGCGGCCCGACGTCCCCATGCTCTCCGATGACCTCGAGACGACGGTGCGCGGCGTCTTCATCGCGGGCGAGCTGGGCGGCCTTGCGCTCATCCGGAACGCGATCGACCAGGGGGTCCGGGGGATGGAGGCCGTCGCCCTCCGCTGCCGCGAGGAGCGGGGACGGGCCGACGCGGACGTGCTCATCGTTGGCGCGGGGCCGGCGGGGCTCGCCGCCTCGCTGAAGGCGAAGGAGCTCGGCCTCTCCAGCGTGACCATCGACCAGAACGACCTGGGCGGAACCGTACGCAAATATCCTAGGCGCAAGCTGGTGATGACCCAGCCGGTCGAGCTGCCCCTCTACGGCCGCATCAAGCGGACGGAGTTCGTGAAGGAGGACCTGGTCGGCTTCTGGCAGCACATCGTCGAGGAGCAGCGCCTCGCGGTCCGCGAGGGGGTGAAGTTCCTCGGCACGCGGCGCGAGAACGGCCGCCTCGTCTCGGAGACGTCCAAGGGGCCGATCGCGACGCGCTGCGTCCTCCTGGCGCTCGGCCGGCGCGGCACGCCGCGAAAGCTCGGCGTCCCGGGCGAGGAGCAGGAGAAGGTCCTCTACCAGCTCATGGACGCCGCCACCTACCGCGGGCTGCGCTGCCTCGTCGTCGGCGGCGGCGACAGCGCGATCGAGGCGGCGCTCGGCCTCGCGGCG